>JAQWPZ010000139.1 GCA_029245125.1 Rubripirellula sp. | reverse complement strand
GCTGTCGACGACGATTCCGTTAATGACCACGCCGTCGACAGTTAGCACATTAACGGAGTGGTAGTTTTCCTTGATCTTGGCATTCGGTTTGTAAATCGACTCGATCAAATAATCGATCGGGGCGCTTGCTCCTAGGCTTGTCATGTCTGGGCCAACTTTGCCTCCCACTCCACCAATCGCGTGGCATTTGATGCATTGCAGATCTGTCCGACTGTACACACTTTCGCCTCGTCCCGGATTTCCTTCATTCTCGACCAATCGGATCAATTCGGCGACGCGGTCGGGCGTTAACTCTTGTGCTTTCATCACAATGCCGGCGTGTGGCGTCAGTGCGGCGATCAAGTCGGGCTCGTTCCGGCCAGCATCTTTCGCCGCTGTTAAGCCTGCTTGAGCAGCGACTTCGGAGACTCCTTTTTTCGGCAATCGTTTCGCGATGATTTTTCCCGCGTTTTTCATGTTCAAAACGCCACGCCAAAAATCGAGTGCCTCTTGCTCGCTTTGGGTGTTGGCAAGCGTTTCGTAAAACGAGTTAGCGGCAAGGTTCGGGTCGAGGCCGGTCAGTGCGATGACAGACCGTTTGCGTGTTGCGATGTCGTTTGATTGAGCAAGTTGGGACAGCGCCGTTGTGGCTGGTTTGCCGATGTCTCGCAGTGCTTGAGTCGCCGTGGCGCGAACACGCTCGGTTGATCCATCGCCGGCTGCTTTGGCAAGTTGATTCACTAGCGAAGTCAGTCGCCAGTTGCCGATCAGTTGCAGCGCTGCGACTTCGATATCAGCATTTTTTGTGTCCAGCAATTGGCTGACTTGATTCAGGTCACCCGCGGGTCGTTGTCTCCTCAGTCGTTGCGCGTTTGCAATGGCATTCAAGGCTCGTGTTGTCGCGGTGGGATCAAAGCCAGCATTGATGGTGCGGTTGAAGAGCTTGGTGAGTTCGGCTTTGCCTCCCGCCTTTCCTATCAGCTCGATCCAGGGGCCTTGGCCGTCCGCTGGAATCCGATTGGTGGCCAGGTATGCTGACAAGTAGGACGCCGCACGTGCCGGGTCGATATTGGTCAGTACGAAGTCCAGTTGCCGTTCTCGCTGGGGTGAATTGGGTTTCCATTGGCCGCCATTCAACACCTTCATGAATGGATCGGTTAATTCGTCCATCGTGGTTGCCAGCGCGAAGTCGATGAATCGATCCCTGGGCTGATTGATTGCCTGCAGGGCCGCCGAAGCCGCCTTAGCGGTGTTCATTTTTCCGAGTCCTCGGATTGCTTCGAGGCGGACACGTGGATGTTCGTCCTGGGCGGCTCGGTCGAGAATTCCGATGGCGACGGCTGGGGTCAACGGTTGGATTGCGTCTGTTTCAGGATCGGCTAGATCACTAACGATGCGAATTGCTGCTGCCCGGATTTTGGGGTCCTTGGCGGAGGTCAGAGCGATGACGTCCGATTCATTGACTCGATTGAGCCCCTGCTGAAGCCAGACGGCTTGCAGCTTGGCGTCTTCGTCAGCGACGTTTTTGGTCCAACGTTCAACCGATCCAGTGATTTGTTCTTTGCGTTCCAGGAGGACGCGGCGTGCCTGGTCACGGGTGTAGCGATCATCAGAAGTCAATCGCGTGAACAATGCTTCGCTGTCCAGTTTCGTCAGATCCTCTTTCTTTTTCGTCTTCCCCCCTTTCCAAGTGACTCGCCAAATGCGGCCGTGCCACCGGTCTCGCCGTTCGTCTCGGAAGTCGACCTCGCCGTGATTGATAATGGGGTTGGACCAGTCGGCGATGTACAGCGCGCCGTCGGGACCTTGCTTGACATCGATTGGGCGAAACGTACTGGCCGCTGTTCGCAGCAAGTCATCTTCCTGTTTGGTGACGAAGCCTGCGTCTTGTTCGGTCATGCTGAACCTTGTGACGCGGTTTGCGCGGAAGTCACAAGTCACTACCGAGCCTTGCCATTCCGGCGGATAAGCATCTCCGTAGATGATTTCCGCGGAGGCAAATTTTGGATACCTGCCGGGGCTGATCAAATCCAAGACACGCCGGGTACCGGGTGCAGGATTGAACGCAGCTCCCGGAAACGAGTAGGCGATTCCGGCGCCGCCGGCACCATCGGTCAAGAACGATTGTCCGTAGGCATCAAATTGGTGGCCCCAGGAATTCACGAGGCCGCGGAAGACAATCTGCATCCGCATCGTTGCGGGGTTGTATCGAAATCCGCCACCCGCCTTCAGCCGGACAATTCCTCGCGGTGTTTCTGCGTCGGATCGTGTATAGATGGATTGGTTCATATACAGACGACCATCGGGTCCCCAACGCAGGGTATGCAAATTGTGGTGGGTATCTTCCGTTCCGAATCCACTGAGTACTCTCCGTTTGACGTCGGCCTTACCATCGCCATCGGTGTCTTTCAAAAACAGCAGGTCGGTACTCTGCGCGACGTAGCATCCACCGTCTCCCGGCTCGACGCCGGTGGGGATTAACAAGCCGTCGGCGAACACTGTTGATTTATCTGCTTTTCCATCACCGTTGGTGTCCTCCAGTACCAAGATTTTGTCGGGTGCAGCTTGGCCGACCTCGATCATTGGGTACGCCTCGCTGCTCGCGACCCACAATCGACCAGCCGGGTCAAAATTCATCTGGATCGGCTTATTCAATTGTGGGTTTTCGGCCCATAGCGTGACCTCTAAGTCATCGCCAACGGTGAACTCAGGTGTCGGCTGCTTGGTGAACTTTGCGTATTGTGATTTGACCTGCGGCTGCTTCGGTTGAAAAGCAACCTCTGTGAGTTTTCGGAGCGATGCGATTGCTTGCTCTTCTTCAGCAATCAAGGGATCGAACTTTGGAATTTCGACCGCATTTTGGCCCTGTTCGCGTTTCCTGAATCCAAACACATAAGCCATATTGGCCGGGCGAGACCGATGAAACCACCAAACGTTCTTACGCAGGATGACAGACCGTAACGCTTCGGTATGTGGGCTAGTTGTCCAATCCGCAGGGAACTCAAGCTGTTTCCCGATTGCGAGTGCGGCTGCTCGATAGCCAGCCTCGTTGAGGTGAATTGGATCTTTGCGTTGATCTGTGTGGGGTGCTACCGACGACAGGTCAACATAGGTCTTTCCATTGGCAGCGGCGATGTCACGGATCGCTGCGGAGTAAGCTGCTAGTGCCGAGTTGTTCTGGTCCAGGCTGTTTTGGCCAGCGCTGGCGTGACCGGTGTCGATCTGAGAGATCGGTGACAGAAACACGAATCTTGCATCTGGACTGATTCGGCGAATCTCAGCGAGCAAGCGTTGATAGTCGCGAGTGAACTTGTCGACACCAGCGATGCCACCTTCGAGGGCACTTGCCATGCCATATCCGAAGACGACCACGGTCGGCTTGGTCAGTTCGATTTGTTTGGCCAGTTGTTTCCAGCCTTCGTCGGCAGGTTCTCGGCCAGCCTGCAGCAGGCTCAAGCCGAATCGCGAATCTCCGGCCGGTGTGTCGGCACTCCAGCCAAGATTTCGGAACGTGACGTCGCGATCGGGGAACGCCGTCGACATCATCACTTCGATCCACCCTGAGTACTGCTCTTGTTCAACAAGAGCATCACCAAGCAACACAACGCGGTCGCCTTCACGCAGTTCCCAGGTCGCTGCATTTGCAAATGGGGCCAAAGAAATGAGGCAGGTCGCGAAGGTAATGACAGCGACAAGAGACTGGATCGTTTTCATAGCGTAAATAGAGGAAGCACAGTTGAGGTTAGATGTCATCTTTTTCACGGTGCTCACTTGCCTTCATTCCAAATGATGTGAGTACCGCTTTTTCCAGGCACGATTATGTCTTTCCAGCCATTGTCATCGAGATCATGGACTCGGATCTGCAATCCGATTCCAGGGCCTTCGCCAGCCGTTGCTGTTGAGATCAGGTGCTTTTTCCAAGCCGTCGTGTTTGGAGCCCAGTCATAAAACTGCACTGTGATGTCGTCTTCTGCCCCAGCGTCGCGACCGGAATGTCCGTAATAGCGTTTGCCTGTGATCAATTCGGGTTGGCCGTCGTTGTCAATGTCATCCCAAGCGAGTGCATGTCCCTGGGAAAATTTCTTGTCGATCATATGCTGACGCCACGTAGTCGTGCCGTCGGCCTGCGGTTCCAATTGCTCGTGCCAGTAAAGTCCGTAGCTGTGGCCATCGGCCCAGACGAGGTCTTTCCTGCCGTCTTGATTGAGGTCAACGATCAGAATCGGGCAACTCGCATGCGGTAGATCAAAGTCGTGGTGGTATTTCCAAGGTCCAGTGAAAGCGCCCGTTTCAGGTTGCTCGTACCATCCGGCTTGAAAAACGATATCTTGTTTTCCATCGCCATTGATGTCGCCAAAGCCCATCCCGTGGCCGTTGCCGCTTTCACTGACGACATGTCGTTCGACGTTGACCCTTCCGTCTTCGCCTTTGACCAGCCGAAAAATCAACGTGGGGTTTTTTGCGTTCCATGAATTCTCAATGAACTCTGGTGTGCCATCACCGTCGATGTCATGCAGGAAGGTGGCTTCATTGGATGCTGTTCCTGTATCGACGAGTCGGTGGACCGGCCAGGCGGCGATGTCGTAATTCCCTTTGCCGGGGTTCTCATACCAGTTCACTAAGGTTTCCTTGAACGTTCCGGCAAGCACATCAAGATCGCCGTCGCTATCCATGTCGTACAGGTGTTCAGAATTGTTCGACAAGTAGTCGTCACCGAATGGGGTGAGTTCCCGGACCGGGCGTTGTTTGAAATCGGGCGCTTGATACCAGAACTCACCAGCGGTGATATCGAGTTTGCCGTCACCGTCGATATCACCCACGGCGAGGCCTTCGTTATTGTCTTGGTGAAGTTGTTGGACTCGCCACTTCAGTTGTGGTGTCGCTGCCTTGTTCCGTTTTCCCTGGGCAGACGCATCGACTGCGATGACCGAGATGGCAATGGTGAGTACGAGAGAGTTGATTTTCATATCGAGGGCAGGCTGTCTTGGTGGGGTTTGATTTTTATTGGCAGAACGCTTGGGGCAGCGTGTTCATCCGGATCGTTCGTGAGGGGCTGGGCGGCGTGCTTGCAAGTCGGTGCTTCCGGCCAGCGACGTTTTGTTGAGAGCTTCCGTTATTGTACTTTCCAGAGCCTGACATAATCGAAAGTCAGTTGGCTCTTCGTGTTTTCGAGCGCCTTGAAGGTCAATTCGGCACGGTCCTTCATCGAAACTTGAGCGTGTTCAAACAGCTTCTGATCTCCGTCAATTGCGACCGATAGCCTTCCCTCTTCAAACTCAATCAGTATTTCGACCCAGCGATTGAGGGCAGATTCGGTTTTGGTGAGTCCGCATTGTTTGCCACCCGATAATTTGAGTGTGTATCCGTCTTGCGTAAACACGAGGGAGTTGATGTGGTGGCCGATGTCAATTTTTGGGCGGGCTGGTTTGTAGGTCTCGCCAGCAAATCTGAAACGCATTTGGAGCACGAACTTTTCAGGTAGCTTATTGAATCGAATCACAGGGCCAAGGCCAAGATGGTGATCGCGGCCGAGTGCCTTTTGTGCCGCTTCGGCCGTTTTGAAATCGGGGACACCGATCAACTGCCCATCCTTTACCTTCCAGGTTTTGGTTCGTGGTTGCCACCAGTCACGATCGAGTTGTGTGTCAAAGTCGTCTGAGTAAACGAGGGTGCCATCTTCAAACAAGTGGGACTTGAAGGTTGGCGGATCTGCAGTGTGACCGAGATTCGTGCAAAGGCATGCGAGCAAGCAGCAAAGCAACAATCGGGATAGCGCGTTCTTGGGGCTCATTTTATTTCATCCGGAATGGCTTGCTGAGAATCAGAGACTGCACGAACTCATTGAGTGCGAACTGTTGACTTCTTGCCGAGTTTACGATTTCGTTTGCGAGATCTTCGTCGGTGAATCCAAACGGGCGGCCGAGTCCGTACTCGATCAGATGTTCGGCGAAGCAGCGGGCAAAATCTTCTTCCCGTTCCGCGATGAGGTTGCGTAGTTCAAAGTAATTCGAAAAGGCTGGCCCGCGATGGAATTTGCCAGCGGCATCGATCGCCCAGGTCTTTGCTTTGCCCGTCTTTTTGCCTTTCTTATTGGCTAGGCGATAAATGTCTTCAGTTCGCCATTTGCCGGCGGCTCCCCAGTTTTCCAGGCCAAAGCCGATGGGGTCGATTTTGCGGTGGCAGCTCGCGCATTGTGCCTCTTCTTGGTGTGCGAGAAGGCGTTCGCGGGCGGTGAGAAGTTGGTCCTCGAGTCGCGAGATTTGCGGAACGTTTGGTGGTGCCGGAGGGGGCGGGTCGTTCAATAGGTGTCGCAACACCCACGCGCCACGCTCGACGGGACTGCTCACGATGCCGTCGCTTCCCATCGCGTGAATCGCGGCCATCCCCAGTAATCCGCCCCGAGGCGAATTCGCAGGCAGCTTGACCTTGCGGAACTCGTCGCCAGTCACGCCGTCGAGTTCGTAATAAGTCGCCAGCAGACCGTTGATGATGACGTAGTCGCTCTTGAGAAGATTGCCGAGCGGTCCACCTGCAGGGTCGCGAAGAAGGTAGGCAAAGGATTGGTAAACTTCTTCACGGGCGGCTTTGCGCGTGTTCTCATCAAACTCGCGATGCAAACCAGCATCGAACTGAAAGAAGTCGAGTCGTTCCATATCGAGCCACTGATGGACGAATCCTGAAACGAACTCCGCAGACCTGGGATCGCGGATCATGCGATCAACCTGTTGGCGGAGAATCTTTGGTTGATGAAGTTGATTCGTTGCCGCGAGTGCTTGTAGCTGCTTATCGGGAGGGCTGCTCCAAAGAAAGTAAGACAAACGGATTGCAAGTTCGCGGTCGTTCAACGCCCGTGGTGCCTCGTTGTCGCCCGGTTCATTGAGATAAAGAAACCCGGGTGATGCGAGGATAATGCTTAGCGGCGTACGAATCGCTATTTCGAATGGTTCCCCTGTGTTCTGACGCGTCTCGTAGATGGCTACCAGCTTATCAATGAATGCTTCATCGGGTTTCGAGTCACGAACGGCAACTTCAGCAAACTCGCTGAGTATCGCGCGGGCGCGGTCGGCAGACTCCGATGCGGAGCTTGGGTTGCGTTTTGGAGTGCCAAGGTGTTTGGCAAGGATTCGATGTAGCGGAGATGCTGCTCCAGTCTCCGGGAGTGGGCCTTCGAGTTCAATCCAGTCGATCCAGACCGCTGGTGGTACCCCATATCCATTGCCTCTTTTGTCGCGATTGTATGCGTCACGAAGGCTTTTTTTGTCGATGGGTTGGCGTTCCTGAATGCCGAATTCACGCTGTGTGTGTGCGCTGACTTCGAGCTCCGTCGCAATCGTTTCCGGCCCGTCGATGGTTCCAGTGACTTGATGGCTGCTGATCGGCAGGCTTGTGAATCCAGCAGGCACGCCGTTGACGCGTTGCGGAGCACCAATTTCGATGAAGTGACGCGACGGTGGAGACCCCTCCACTACTCCGGCGTGAATCTTGAGCTTGTACCTTCCGGGTGGAAGGTTTTTGGGGCCGGGGGAAACGTCGATACGTTGGATTCCCCACGCCAGCTTCAAATACGTCCCTCGATCATTGGCCGGCAGTTCAGCGTAATGTTTCAAGTAGGCGTATTTTCGTTCGTATCCGCCGCGGTAAGAAAAGTCTGCGTCCTTTGCATCGCGAAACCCGAATTTCTTCGCATCTGGCAATCCGATCAGGCGATCGGCGTTTTGATAGAGTCGGACTCGCGAACCTTTTTCTAAATCAGGGTACTCGTCGCGAAGTTTGTTCAGCACCTCACGGTTCTCAGGAGCCAGTACTGCTCGGTCGACCTCGGCTTTCCAAAGCAGATGTCGCTCATAGACGCTCTCCATAGCACGGATTGCATTCAGGCTTTGAGGGTTAACGGTGATTTCTGGTTCGACACGGAAGACGCGTGGTTCTTCACGCAAAACAGCCTGTCGTTCGAATAGCTCGTCGATCGCGGTGCGTCCAAGTTTTAGGTAATGCTCAAGCTGATCACTGGAGAGAAAGAGTGATGCTCCCGTGGTGTCGAATGCTCCTGAGCTACTGTCAGCGGGTAGCGATTTGACATCAACCGTGACGCCAATCAATTGGTGGATCGTATTCTTGTACTCGCGACGATTGAGTCGTCGCATGGTGATTTTTCCACCAGCATCGGAGAGCCTCCTGCGGGCAGTAACCATGGTTTGTGCCAAGTCATCAAGGAAGTCAGCCTTCTCTGCGTTTGCAGGTTGCTCGGAGTCTTCCGGCGGCATTTCACCCGAGTTGAGCACACCGAGAATTTTTTGCCACGCTTCTGCTTGTGCAACACTTGAGATTTGGAAAGACAGGGATTCCAAATTCACTTTTCCTTCCTGCGTTGCCGCGTCGTGGCAGTCGAAACAATGTGTTTTCAGAAAGGCCTGGTGTTTTTCTGGAAGGCGTGCAGTCGGTGGTGCAGCATCGACAGAGGAGGCATTGAGTGCGGTAACGCAAAGAAACGCAATGCGAAGAAGACAGCGCCAGGATGTAGCCAGCCAGGATGTATCCAGCCAGGGTGTGGAGCCGATTCTTGACATGCGGAGTCTCGGCGAGGTTAAGGAGCCTGTACCCCGTTCACACTCTCTCGCTGGGGCATTAGGGCGACATTCATCATTGTCCATCACGCTTGCAGTTCCTTGACGATCCCGGTGCTATCGCCATGCTGTTCGGTTTGGATTCCGATGCCCTGAAGCATGGTCAACCATGTATTGCAAAGCGGTGTGTCTTCGGGCAGGGCAAGATGCTGCCCCAGTTTGAGGTTGGCCCCACCTCCGGTCAAAATCGTTGGGCAATTGTCCAGGTAGTGAATCGAGCGAATGTTTGATCCGTACGCTAATGCGACATGATCGAATAGACTCGATCCGTCTGCTTCCTTTGTTGCTTTGAGTTTATCGATCAAGCCTGCCAGTAGTTCGCTTTGAGCTTTGTCCCGCTGCTTTGAAGCCTCCATGCGCTCGCCCGGACTGTAGTGGCTCATGTTGTGAGGTGCGACACCTACATCCAAGCTTTGCAGCAGAGTCTGGACAGGTTGGCGATAGGTCATGACGCGGGTGCTGTCGGTTTGTAAAGCGGCAGCAATCAGGTCATACATCACCTTGATTTCTGCTTTCCCTTTGAGGCCTGGTTCAGGTTCTTTGAGGGGTGGCTTTGCTTTCGGGACCGTTAGCCAGTCTTGATCTTTGCTGAGACGCGTTTCGATGTCGCGAATGCCCTGGAAATACTCCCCAAGTTTGTCTTTGTCTGTTTTTGTCAGTCCACGCTGCACACGTTTGGCTTCCGTAAGAACGGCATCCAAGACGCTACGTTGTTCGGCGATGGCGGCTTGTCGTTGTTCTAGTGGCAGATCAGAGGCGGAGAACAGTTTGTGGAAAATCTCCACCGGTGTATTGAGACCGGCGACTGGTTTGCCGTGTTGATCCCAAGCCAGCGACAGGCCAGGGCCGTGACCCGAACTTTTCGCATCGGGACTGGCAAGTTGAACGGAGGTAAAGCGGGTTCCTTGTCCTAGGTGCTTTGCCGCTACCTGATCCACCGAAATGCTGTTGGACATGCTTTGTCCCGGCACCGCAAATCGATTCGCGCCGGTCAGCCAAAACGTGCTGCCCCAGTGGGCCTCGCTGCTGAACTTGTTGGAACAGCCCTGCACCACCGTAAAATCTTTCTTGTGGCGTGCCAGGGGCGCAAGTCCCTCGGATAAGTCATATTCCGATCCGGTTTGTTCAGCGTCCGGAAACCATGTCTCCTGGGTCACTCCAAAACCAAAACCGAGAAAGACCACACGCTTCGGAGGTGTCGCGACTGCGGCCGCCGATGCGAAGCGTCGGAAACCAATGGATTCCAAGGCTGGCAGCGCGATCAACGCTCCGGTTCCTCTGATTAGTCGCCTGCGGTTGAAAGAGTTCTTGATCATCTGCGGTTACTCCTTCACTTTCCAGATTGCTTCTTCTCGAACCGAAAATGAACCCATTGTTTTTTCTTCCAGGTGGCCGACCAGACGTTCCAGTTCGGCGGCTTCATCACTTGATGGAGTTTCAGTCAGAAAGAGTGGCCATTTTGGCTGGCCCCAAAATGTTTCTTCATAGTTGTCGCCTTCGCGTTCGACGAGCAGCAGTCCAGAAGTGATGTTTCCACCAACTTCGCCCATCATGATGTCGATTCGGATGGGGTCGCTGGTTAGTTCGACCCATTCGCTGCAGGCGAACCCGGCCGGGGCAATCAGGCAGGGCAACGCGGGATTGTCAGTACGTGGAATGCCAAGTGTTTTGAAGGAAGACTCTCGCCGTGATCCCTCGAAAACGGGCTTGCCATTGATCGCCACCAGCAGATGATTGTCGGCATAACCCCAGAAGCGGTAACGTCCTGGTTGGGGTGGTGCGACTTGGCCGCGATACCATGCCATCCATCCGCCATCCCGCGAATAATTCGTCAAGCCGGTGCGGTGCGGGAACGCGTGAAAGGCTCCCGCGATGCCACGGAACGAAATTGGATTGCTCTGATGGAAGGTTTCCAGGCAAGTTTGGTCTTGGAACTGCGAACGAAGCAGCGGCAACAGTGCTTGTCCAATTAAATCATCGCTGAGTTTTGGTTTGACAATCGTTGTTGATTGGTTGTATCCAAACACCGATCCACGCAATGATTGATCGCTGGGATTCGTAATTGGGAGGGACAGTTCGGGTAACGCCAGGGAGAGTCGTGAAGGCATTCGTTTCTCAGTTCTCCCGTTGCGGTCGAACTTGGCGAATTCGCCTTCCAGCATGAGTTCTTCAGATTTTCCATTGTGTTGATCAACCGAAATTTTTCCGTCCAGCACGAGGACTTCTGATCCTTTCGGGCTCGCCGTGACAACAAAACTCGTTCCAAGGTCGATGAATTTCCGTTCCGCTGTATCGATGATGAATCCAATGCCCTGCGGTGGGACGACCAGTTTGACTTGTCCTTCGTGAAGGAAGACTCTCTCGTTGCTAGTTAAATCGAGTTTCAGCGGTGCTGTAGCGATGACGTGGACTCCAGTTTCCCGAAACGCCAGCTCAATCAATCCTTGTTGCAGTGAGAATTCTTCACCGGCGAATAACTCGGCTCCGTCAGCGACAATCCGCTTCTGATCAACTTTACCGATACCTTCGATTCGGATGACTCGAGCAACACCACGTTGCATTTGAATGGCTTGTTTTTCCGTGGGACGAAACCAACCAAATGCGGCGATCATCAGCGACGCTGCAATGGCGCTGAGGGCCAACCAGATTGGCACCGCTCGCCAGCGCTGTGTTGCATTCAAACGGCCATTGGGGTTTTCGAGGGCCGCTTCCACTGCGAGCTGTTGCCACTTTGCATCGATCGTTGCAAGTGACCGCAGCGTGCTGCGAGCTTCTTCGTTGCTCCGCAGGAGTTCCTCGAGAGTCACGAGTTCTTCGGGGGTGATGGCACCGTCGAGGTAGCAGTGCAAGAGCTTCAGCTCAGATTCGTTCATGATTCAGCTCCTGAAAGTGCGCGTTCCATGCAGCGATGCAGCTCTTTGCGAATGCGTGAGAGCAGCTGATACATCGATCCTTCGGTCCGCTTCAATTGTGCGGCCAATTCGCGAATGGTGGTTTCCTTTGCGTACGCGGCCAGCGCTAGTTCGCGGCGCTCACGAGGCAACTTTTTGATGCACTGATCTAACGTCTGAAGTTGCCGCTGACGTAACGGCAACTCGTCGGCGCCTTCTTCGGCCAGTAGTTGGACAATGTCCTCAGCCAGCACCAAACGGTCCCGCGCAAATCGACGTCGGGCGGACAGCAATTCGTAGCGGGCGATCAGACAGGCCCAGGGACCAAAAGCGTTATGATCGTCGAGCGTTGAAAACTTTCGCAGTGCCGCGATGCCGACCTCCTGCATCACGTCGTCCACCTCTTGGGCCTTCGGGCAGCACGATCGTACAAACGCCCGTAACTCCGGCTCATGGCGGGTCCATAGCCGGAGGAACGTTTCGTGCGGATCGGGGGTGTCTTTTCGATGAACTGATTCTGATTCCATGTCGACTCCTCACCTGACCGCTGCCGTTCCCCGCTAAATCTGACGCGACAATCTGAAAGAAAATCGGTCTGCGATGCCAGGTTGGCCGAAAATGGGGGGCAGCTATCCCGCACTTACGCCGGTTTACCCAATGGCTCGCCTAAGGAGCGGCATTTTGAACTTGAATTGCAGTCTCCATCTAGTTGCCTTCGGCGGCCGCTACTTTGCTTCATTTTGCCGAGCTTCCGGGTGAATTCGTCCCATGAACCGAGGCTCGATTCATTCAGAGGCCCACTGGTAATTCAAAGACCCACTGGCAATTCAGAGACCCACTGGGGTCGAGGTGAGTCGAGCTCAGATTGGGATCCGATTTGCGAGTTAACTCCATTTTGTTCTCAGTTTGCACGAATGCAACCGTTTCGAGTGTCATGCGAGTCTCGCTGCTGACCGCTAATTTCTGGGCGCTAATCTCTGCACGGTTGAACCTCGTGTTTGAGCTGGTCTGAGTGGGAGCGTGGCGGTTCTCGAGCGTTTGAGGAAACCGAATTTTGTGGTGATGTGTGACTGGCAACTCAGGAGGAAAATCAGGAGGCGAATCAAGCGGTCTTCGCCGTTGGGTCACATTACGACGGCAGGTTTGGTTGCTGGTTCTTACCCGGTACGGAGTCGCTATCGGACAGGATCAGGCTGTGTCCTTCCGTCCATGTTGGTGGTTCGCACTTTGCCGCCAATTTTCTGATGACTTGCTCGGGGACCGGATTTGAACGCTGCTGGTTTTGTTGAAGCAGTCGTTTGAAGGCAGGTTCGATGTAAACGAGTTCAACCCGTGCCTGGTAATCTGCAAACAAGCCAACCCATCGTTGGCGAGTTTGCCTGAGCAGGTTCGTGGCATTGAAGGCGAACGAGGTTCCAGATCGGAGCAATTCCCGACATCGCTCTTGTGCGAGTTGCACGACAGTTCCTTGGTTGTCGGTCGGGTCGATGCCAAGTTCGATGCGGATGTCATCGAGTGAGACAACGGGAAGATCTTGCTTGCTGTGCTGTTTTAGCCAGGTGTCTTTGCCACTGCCGGGAAGGCCAGACAATACTGTGACGGTGCAGGAGTATTGCTCGTAAGGTGTGTAGCTTAAATCTGGGTTCGAACTTTTGAAAAACAGGAATCTTGCTTGGTCGTTCGCGAATCGGAATGGCGTTGTGTAGCAGTCGTGTTCCTCCGCCAGAAGTTTCCAATACAAGAGGTTCTCTTCGGGGCGATCCATTGATTCGGTGTGGCGACCACGGGTATCGGCAACGGCAAAAAGATACAGCAGTTGATTGCTAACGAGCCAGGACATTCTTATCACTTCATCTGTTGGCGAATTTTGTTCGCTAAGGAATGCTGGGCGACCATGGAACCGGACCAGGCGGACAATCTCTTCACGGGTCTTGAGATCGCATTCAAGGTCACGAAGAACTTGCCGTGTTAAGTGTTCGCCTTTTACAGCATGTTTTGGTGAGGAAACACGTCCGGTTTCCTGATCCACTTGGGTGGTCAATGGCTTCGCGACATCATGGAACAATGCGGTAAAGCGAAGTTGTAATTGTTCGTTATCTGAGAGCGACGGCCATTCCTCAAGTCGCTCAAGCTGATGGCAGACCATTTTGGTGTGGGTCCAGACATCTCCCTCGGAATGCCATTGAGCATCCTGAATACATTCGGCCATCGCGCGGGACCAGGGTTGAGTCTCTGCCCAGGCCAGGGTTTCAGCCAGATTCTGTTGTGCGAGAGTTTTCCATTTCATGACCAAATATCCACGTTTTCCGCTAGCTCATTGGGCACCATTGCTTGATGTTGCCAATGCGTGCTTCGTTGGATTTTCTGGACAAACTCTGCGCGAACATACTTGGCCCGACCGGTTACGACACCGTCAGTTTCGGTTCTCAGGTAGATCCCTTCCATCAGGTTGTCTGTTCGATTCGAAATGGGGTTTTCGAATTGGCTGGCAAATTTCGAGGGACCGATCAACGCGTTGAGATCAGATCTTTTGATTGATCCTCGGTGAACAATGGGTACGGTTTCGATGCCCGTCGCATCCAACAGTGTTATTCGCTGTTCAAGATCCATGAAGGCTTGGGCTTGTTTGTCGTAGATGTCGAATTCGAAAAAATAGTGAGGTAATTGTCGGTAGAAGACTGAATGACGGGCGTACGCCCATTCACCGAACAAGATGTAGCGGTCGGACAGTCGGTCCTCCAGAATCGGGCGTTTGACGGATGTCCATTGCTTGAAGAGATCGTACTGGGGATGCATTCCTTCTCTGATTTCGTGCCCCCGGCATTGCAGCACCATCTCGCCAGTCTTAGTGAAATGAATCCCGACATTGGTCCCATCAATTTTCTCTTCAACGATCAGTGAATCGTCTGCGATGAAGCGCAGGGATTCTCGTTCACCGAGACGTTTGTCATCAGCGGTGCCGTTTGATCCAAAAAGATGCGGCGTCCTCGGGTATTTGATGAACTCGCCCTGTGATGCACCCATCGCGTCGGTCCTAATCTTGTGGTTTTTCTAGCGATGAAGTGAGTAAGCGAGTCGGTGTCGTTTGTATTGCCCGATTCGCCCGCATGCCATTTGGGAGGCCTGCGTGCCATTTCAGAAGATCCCCCCGCCCGCGAGGTTCAGTCAAAAAGTCGACGTGTGCGAGGTGATTTGCCTTTTTGTGCTTCAAGCCACACTGACGTTAAGGTTTGACGGTGCGGTCGACTTGACGGGTTTTGTCCATTGTATTGATGTCATCCCCCGCTTACTTGTCGATCGGGACACTTGTCGATCGGGACACTTGTCGATCGAGGCCGGTGAAACCGTTGTTGTTACCGAGGCGATTGAGGGAAGGATTCTTCGGTGTGATCACATTGAATAGTCGATTTGTATTCGCGCATTATCTATTTGGGCTGCTTCTTTTGGGGGCAGGTTCCCTCGCTGCCGCGGAGCCCGCTGATGCTGATCAGCTACCCTCGCAAATTCGAGTGGAGCAGACGATCGAGTCAATCTCGAGGCGAATGGATGCTCTGGAGCTGGAGAACGAATCTTTTAAATCACAGCGCGCGGGTGATCGTCCTACCGCAGAGACGAGTGACGATTCCATCTTCGGTACTCTGGTTGGTTTTCGACACCTGCCGACCCCGTTGGTGAGTCACGATTGGCGTTTGTGCCCCGATCTAGGATGTGACGGTATTTATCCCGCAGCGCCTTGCGTTGATTGTCCTCGAATCACAACGTTGAATCCTTACTTCAATTTGCGGGCATTCGGTGCGTTGACCGGTGAAGTCGTGATTCACCATCGCGTCCGTTGATTCCTTCGGGGGTTGTGTTGATCACGCCAAACTTAGGACAGAAAACCCCCGTCACCGAGGTGCATGCAAAATCATCGAGTGTTGGTGTCGCGTTCAATGGGCCAGAGCTTGATGGTTTCCAGACGGGCGGTCAGTTTCTCAGCTATCTATATGGCGAGCTGTTCACCGATGATCGGTATGGAGTTTATGTCGCGCGTGCTTTTGCCGAAATCAAGAATTCGAGAATGCAGGTCGCTTTTGGTTTGAATGGAGATGTGATCAATCCGCGAGCGCCAAACACGATCAACTTCAATCGCGCCAATGGTGCCGGAAATCTTGGTTTCTTTCGCGGGCAGTTTCTGCTCGCAAATTACTTTCGTCCACGCAAGGGTGCGCGGATAACGACTCAAATCGCGGTCGGCGATCGGGTGACCACCTCATTTACAAACTTCGGCCGACTGCCGCTCGAGCTTCTCGAGGAACACCGCTGACCCAATCTCGAAGGGCGAGTCTTGTTGGCGATGGGCAGTCAACCTGCGAACGCCACGATGCAGCTCCCGTATGAGATCGGCGTCTCAGGGTTGGTCGGCCAACTCCGCAGAACTTCTTTTCCCAATAACCGGATTCACGATGTGTGGGCGGCGGGAGCCGACTTTCATCTCGCTCTGGGTCAGGCGGTTGGTTGAAGTGGTGAGTTTTTCACCGGTCAGTGTATCGGCAACTACAACGCAGCGACTTTTCTGGTCGACAATACGAATCTAGTTCCGATCCGTTCGACCGGTGGATGGGTCGAGATGTACGTCAACTGGTCGTCAGGTTTTCATTCACATTTTGGTTGCGGGATCGACGACCCGCTCGATAGCACCTTGACGGCGGAGCTTCCCAGCCAGAACCGAGTCGCCTTCGCGAACCTGATATGGGACGTCAATCGCTCGCTTGAGGTTGGTTTTGAGGTGAGCCACTGGGACACCGACTATGCAGGTCCAAGTCCAGGTCCAAGTCCCGATATCGATAACGAAGCGATGGTTTACCACACTCGAGTGAGCGCGAAGTTTTAGTCCGCACCTCAAGAGTAGCGAATGGTCACTCCCCAAGCTTGCCGGCTACAGGCCAATGTTCTTGGGCGGATAAGTTTTGAAGGTGGCTGCGTGCGCATTGAGTTTGGCACCCACCGACGCGAGCCATGGACTTCGTCGGTGTCCAACGGGTAATTGTTCCCGTGGATCGATATATAAATTAAAGATCCAGGGTGCGAGTCCGACGTCTTGAACCACGGAGTAATCAATATCCATATGGGTTGATTTTGGCAGAATCACCTTGCGATGCAGTTTGAACTCTTTCATGCGGCAAGCCATCAACTCTTTGCCCCACCAGTTGAAAACCACTTCGCGTTTGGACTGGCCATCTTTGACGATCAAGAACGAGGTCTGATCGATGTAATCGTAGTAGTGATTTTGCGGAAGGGTGTCGGCTGAAATCCCTGCTAGTGTTAGTGACACGCCAAACAGATCCATCAGGTCGAAGAGTTCGTTGCTTTCTGTGTCCGGCTCGATCATTCCTTTCCAATAAGCAATTCCGGGAACTCGCACGCCACCTTCAAACGTGGTTCCTTTTGCTCCTCGAAAAGGTGTGTAGCCGGCGTCTGGCCAGCCATCCATTTGTGGTCCGTTGTCGCTGGTGAGAAAGACAAACGTGTTCTCCTCTACTCCCGCCTCGGCGAGTGCTTTCATGATCGCGCCAACGTGTAGATCCACTTCGGCTACCGCTTCTTTGTAGTAGTATCTTGCTTCACTTAGTTGTCCCAGATCGGGATTGGGGAAGTTGTCGCAATGCACTTTCATGAAGCAGTGTTCCATGAAGAAAGGTTTGTCACCTTTCGCGAGTTCCTTGAGTCGCTGGATTGTAAAGTCAGTGAGCACTTGGTCAGCGCGGCCCATGTCTTCGATCGATTGAATCTGACTTAGTTCGTTGGTTTGTCCACCTTTGAAACCATGTATCAAGTGGTTGTTGGGAGCGATGGCTTCGTAGGCACGCATTCGTGCGGGGTTATTCACGAGTGCTGGATAGCGGCGTGCATCAACGCTCTGGCTCAACTCTTTTTGCGCTGGGTAGTAACCGTAGTACTCATCAAACCCAATGTCTTGCGGCCGCATGCCTTTGGGTTCGCCCACATGCCACTTTCCCGTCAGGAGTGTGTAATAGCCAGAATCGGAAAGCAATTTGGCAAGGCTGACCTCATCTGCCCAGGGATTCTTGGTCAGAATATCACCCGCCAGAATGGGACGAGTTAGGCCGGTGCGAACCGGTAGACGACCCGTCAAAATTGCCGAGCGGGTCGGGGTGCAGGTTTGTTGTGCGTAACAGCTTGTGAGCTTCAGGCCCCCGCGAGCTAGGCTATCAATGTTCGGGGTTGCTGCGCCGATCGATGCTCCTCCCCCGTAGCAGCCTGGGTCGCCGTAGCCCATGTCGTCAACGACAAGCCACAGGATGTTGGGCCGGCGTCCTTGTTTTTGCTTCAGCCTCGCCAGAGCTTCCATCGCTGCTTTGTCTTGCTCTGGTCGAGGAATCGCCGGTACATGATTTTTTGCCGTTCGCACTGAGCGGTCGAATTCGACGACCTGAGCCACGACCGATGTCGAGAAGAGAGCGAGAGAAAGTAACAGAATGCGGCGGGCGTTCATGGGGGATCTCTAGTGCGGTGGGCGGATTCACTCAAGTAGCAGCAGTGTAGTCGAGGCAGGAGTTCATTGCCGATATGCCGAAAACCATTTCCTCGCATCGCAACCATGCCCGGCAATTGGTCGATCCGCAAGTTTTGATCTGTTCGAGAGCGTTCGGATTGCTCTCGTGCGATTCATTGTCCTCTTGGATTCTCCTGGTTGGCGTTACATTTCGGCCTCCATCTTTCGTTGCTTACGGTATTGGCTCGGTGTGAAGCCCACTTCTCGTCTGAAGATCTCGCACATGCGATTGGGAGTGCCAAAGCCGACATCCCGCGCGATGTCGGAGATGCGTCGGTTGCTTTGAACGAGTTCACGCTTGGCCCGCTCAATGCGTACACGCCGAATCTCTGCGGCAATGGGCCGATCTAAAACCTTGCGAAAATGTAGTTGCAGTGTTCTGGTCTGGGCTGCCACCGCGCGGGACACATCGTCCTGTCCGATATGCCGATGGCTATTCGCCGCGATGAACTCCAAGGCGGCGGCGACTAGGTCATCCTTGACGGCGAAGAAATCAGTTGACTCGCGAACGACTAGGCCCTCGGGTGGCAACCAGCTTGTTTGGGCGGGTGGTGTTTTTCCATCCATAAGTCGCTGCAACAGTTTCGCGCTCTCATAGCCAATTTTTTCGTAGCCGAATTCCATGCTGGTCAGGGATGGGCTTGGGTATTCGCAAGAGGTTTCTTGGTTTTGTCCGGCAATGATCGCGACATCCTGTGGCACTCGCCAACCACGCTCGTGAGACATTTGAACGATCAGGCGTCCGATTGCTTCGGTACCAACCCTCACCCCAATGGGGGTTTGCCAGCGATCCATCCAGGCAGCGATCCCCTTTTTCGTTTTTCGCCAAGTCTCGAGGCTTTTGGAGGTGGACTGCGGAATCTTGGTAGAGACGCATGAGCAGCCTGCTTCCTCGATTACTTTTTGAAACTCGTAAAGTTCCAGTGCTTGCCCGCGATTCTTAAACGAAACGACTGCGGCGAAATTGCGCAGACCGCGTGCCAGTAGGTGTTCGGCTTGTGTTCGTCCACTGGCTGTGAAATCGGCGAAGACGCCTGGTACCAGTTCAGCGGCGGGCGAACTGAGCCAGACGTTGACCACAGGTATGCCAAGACGCTTGGCCCGTTTGACCAATTGGGTGTTCGCGCGAGCGATGACGCCATCGTAGGGATTTGGCTTGCTGCGTCGGGTCGGTAACGTATCGTGAGCAAACTCGTCAATGATCGAATGCCAGCCTTGTTCCTTGGCGTACTGCTGCGTTCCAGCAAAGATGCCGGTGTGGCGTTTGTAAGGCCAGTCCAGGTCCAGCATGATGGCTACGCGGCGCGGTTTGGGCGTCATGCGGATTTCTCAAAAACGGTAGCGTTACGCGCAAATGCGGAAATTTCATAGGGTAAGATGGTCCGGTGCCCTGCGTCAAACAGATTTGGCAGGATGCGGGTAAATCGGTTGCGTGGCCGCGACCAACACGCAAGGAATTTTCCGCGATGTCTGGTCGTAATTCCAATAGTGTCGTAATTCCAATAGTGTCGTAATTCCAATAGTGTCGTGATTCCAATAGTGTCGTGATTCCAATAGTTCTGAGCGGCAGAAACGAAATATGGGTTTGAATCGCAGAAGCTACCATCACCTCTCACTTGGTTGTTTGATCGCAGCGCTCGCTTTGGCTGGCTCGGTGGCATCAGGGCAAGATAATGCGGCAACCGAGTTGGTTTATCCAAGCAAGGACTTTGCAAGACTCGATACATTCGAAGCAGTAGCGGTCGAGGACGCAGATAACTTATTCAGCAAGAAGGACTACAAGGGGGCCTTTGCCGCGTATCGGGCATACACTTTTGAGTTCGCCAAGGGTGATGCCTTGCCGTATGTGTTGCTCCGCATGGGGCGGTGTTTGCATATCTTGGATAAGCGCAATACAGCGATCAAAGCTTATCAGGATGTTGTCGATTACTTTCCAGATGAAGTGCCATATGCGGCGGCCTCGCTGTATTACATTGGGCAGTGCCATGCCCAGAATGGAAATGAAGCAAAGAGCCTCGCGACGTGGGCGAGATTGGCGAAAGACAAGGAATATGTCAGTCAGCCCCGTACCGGATCCGCCCTGGCCAGCTTGGCGACGGCGATGGAGAAACGCGGAGATTTTCAAGAAGCAACGGAATACCGTTGGCGTACGGCGGTTGCGTTTCGTGAGAGCAACGTCAGGGCGGCTGAGGCGGCGCGGAAGAGTGTCTTGGATCACTATGCTGTACGCGCTCCTAATCAGGAAAAGCTATTGGAGTTCTGTAACGAGGTTGGTGGCTTCGGGTGGCGGACACCGATTGCCAAACCTGAGGAAAGCCCAGCCTACTGGAGTTCCGTCTTTTCGACCGTGTTGAATACTCGAGTAACGCCGCAGCAAAAGGCCGACGCGGCCCGCTACTGGAGCGGGCAGATGGGCGACCGTTTTGCCGATAACGAACCGCTTCGTATCGCGTGGTTCTTGGTTTTGTTGACGCATGAACAAGATCAAGCGAAATGGATGCAGCGGATGGAGACACAGTTCAATCTCAAGCCAGTGACGATCGATCGCGTCAAGCAATGGTTGAGTTATTGCAGTCGCGTTCCTGAAAGTCGTGCTGTTTTTTATGCCAAGTATGGTGAGCCGTTAGTCGCTGATTTAGAAACCGCCGAGCGAGTTGCTCTGATGAATACCTTGCGGCATCCGCACGGGATGCACGATGAGGCGACTGCGGTCTTGCGGACAGTCCGGACCGATGGGATGGACGACGGCCAGCTCCGAGATTTGGCCAAGTTCGCTGTGATTTATGAAGGGGAAGAAGCGTTCTTGCGAATCGTCAGTAAGATCAAAGATCCGACCATCGCCGCCAGGACTCGGTTTGATTTCTACTTCGGTCGGTCACATCGCAATGGTGACTTTCAAAAGAAGGCATTGCAGGAGGTGGCAATTCTGAGCGAGTCTCCTGACCAGGCCCAAGAAATCGTCTGGTCTCACGCGACGCTGCTGCAATGGCAAGGTCAATATGAAGAAGCGATCAAGCGTTTTCAAGCGGCGAACCGCCAGCCCGCGTCCACTTGGTCAGTGATTGATTGCCGAGTTGCAATGAAGCAGTATTCCAAGGCGATCAAGCTCACTCAGGAGTTGGAATCACTTGGTGGTGACGTGGCTGCATCAGCGTGCTTTAAGGCGGCTGAAATCTACAAGATAAGTGGTGACAAAAAGAAAGAGGTTCAGCAGCTGCAGCTAGTGCTCCGCCGCTACCCAGAGAGTGGGAAATCGAGTGAATCGCATAACCGTTTGGAAAGCTACGGCGTGAAGATTATTGGTGGTGAGGCGAAGGCGGTTGATTAAATTAGAGCCTTCTTCTCTTTAAGACAGAATCCTGAGCTGGATGTCGCTCTCGGGATAAAACGCAGGGCTTTTGTTGAAGTCACAATGTGAGGAGCCGGAATTGGCCACTAAGAAAGTGTTTCTGCTAACGCTTGTCATGATTTCTCTCCAGGGCTTGGGATATGCTCAACAGGAAGAATCGACGGAGCGGCGTGCAGTATTGGACGTTGATCGTCGAGCAAAGCACTTGTTCGACAAGGCGATCGAATTGATGGAATACAAACAGTACGAGCGCGGGTTAACCATGCTCGATACTGTGATCCGAGATAATGAGGGGAATGTCCTTGGTTACCAGGCTCATATGGCCAAGGGGCGGCATTTTCTGGAGCAGCGGAAGACTAAGGAAGCGCTCAGTCACTTTCTGCTTTTGTCACGCTTGCTGACGCCGCTCCCTGGCGACTCGCCTTCGCCACAAGAAACCGAGCTATATCGTGAGTCGCTGTTTCAAGCGGGTTTTTCGTATTACCAGTCCGGGCAGTACACGTCAGCGTTTCCGATGTTTCGTCGCTTGACCGAAGTGGCGGGAAAGAGCAAGTGGGCAAACAAAGCCTATTACTACATTGGAATGAGTCATTACAACTTAAGAAGTTGGAATAAGGCAATCGACGCACTTTCCTTGGTCGGAACCGAGGTCGAAGCAACTAGCAGTGACGAGATCGGCCGCGTTGAACTCGGACAGCGGTTTTACGCAAAGGTTTCGGATGCGGATATTCCTGTATTGCGGAAAGTGGGCCAGGATGTCATGGCACGCGTGACGGTCAGCAGTGGTGACAGCGAGGTGTTGACTGGTGTTCCGATTGCCGGCAAGAAGAACGAGGCATTGATGTCGGCGCCAACAGAGATTGGAGTGGCGGAGCCGGGAGATGGAGTGTTGCAACTGTTTGGTGGCGATACGTTGACAGTCACCTATGTCGACGACAGCACATTGGACGGGAGCAAGGGTGTGAAACGCAGTGGCACAGTCAAGGCGGTTAGTACTGGCACCGTTGGGTTCTTTTTGGGGGACTTTTCGACGCCCGCTTACATCGCATTTCCTGGGCAACCGCAAGCACTGTTATTGCGTGATGCTGATTTGGATGTTTCGCCAAAAGCTGAGTCAGTCAGTATCACAGTTAAGGCACTCTACAAAGTTGCGGCCGTGGATGCGGCCGAAGCGAATGACGAGAGCGTCCTGGATATCTTCGCTGTTCAGGATGATGAGCAAGACGTTTGGAAGGAACGCGATTCGGTGACACTCATGCTCACCGAGCGAGCGATGGGCAAAGGAGAAGGTGGTCCCATTCGCACAGGCGTTTTTACTAACAAGATCAAGTTAGCTCCACTGGCCGCTGGGACGCCCGATCTCAATGATGACGTATTGCATTGCGATGAGCTTGACGAATTAGAGGTGACCTACAGTGATGAAGTTCATCTTTATGGAGATGAAGTTCGCGAAAGTCGTGCGCGGATCAAGGTTTCCGGTTCCGTAAACTCCGGCGTCTCAGCCGACCAATTTGTGGTTTTTGAAGCAGTGCTGAAGGCACGCAAGAATGCGGTTGAGGCCGAAGCGTTGAAAGGGCTTGGCTTGATCTACAAAGACATGGGGCTCGATGATCGTGCCTCGCAAAGGGCCGACGAATCGTTGAGAAAAGTTGATGCGATTATTCTCGATCGAAACAAGATCACCAGTGAGTTGCTGGAACAAGCATTTAAATTGAAGTGGGAATGTGAAATCTTGAAAGAAGATTTTGCCGCAGCGACCGCGACTTGCCAGGCATTCAATCGACTCTATCCACAATCGGTGCTGGCCGATCAGGCGCTCATGGCTCTCAGTCGCGCGCTGGCTGAGAAAGGTGAGTATGCGGAAGCGGTCACTAGTTACCAACGCGTGCTCGCGTTGCAAAATCCGATTTCAGCGGCCGAAGCACAATTCCGCATTGGCGAAGTTCTGCAGCAACAAGTGGATAGGCAGTTTGAAGCAAAGCACAAAAGCCGCTGGACCGAAGCGGGGCGTGTGGCTGCAACCGAAAGGCATCGTGCCATGGGAGGAGCGATTGCCGCTTACCGAAAAACCTACCAAGCGTATCCAGAAAGTGCGTACGCAGCAAAGTCATTAAGTGAGGTCGTGCGGTTTTACGTCGACACCGAGGATTTTGCGCAGGCGTCAGACCTGCTGGAGCAAGTCTTCGCGGATTTCCCAGACGCCGCGTTTCTGGATGAGATGTTGTTGCTGTGGGCGCAGGTGGCGTTTCGCATGGGTGATAACAACGTCTCCGCGCAAAAGTTGCAGCAGTTGGTGTTTGACTACCCCTCCAGTCAGCATGTTGCCGAGGCTCAGAAAAAGCTGGCCGCATTAAAGCAAGAGTGATGGGGCGGGAGTCGAGGGCAGGACTCACAGCATGGGTGGTCGCTCACTGCGACCAGCATTCAAAAAGTGTGGCGTTCAGAAAATGCGATCAGCGAAAAGAAATGAACGACCTCAAGACCCGAATCCTGAACATGCGTTCGGACTTCGTATTAGGACCGGCAAATTGAGATTGAAAAGTGGACCATTGCGGATGGCGAAAATGGCAGATGAAAATGCTGGCCGTCGCCGTTACATGAGCTGCCGGTTGACCGGTTTTCGGTTTTTCAGATTGAGCCGATGGAAGTCGGCCTTCGCGACGTTGATCGCGTTCGTGTCGATCGTCTGCGTGTCGTTGTCTGTCTTTCCTCGGGCGATCGCGGAAACGTCTTTCGCACAGCAACTCACATTGGTTTCGGAAGCTCCGGCGTCACAGTCAGAAGCTGTGATCATTTCGCTGCTAGAAAGTGGGATTGCCGAGAGCAAACCGACGCAAGCGATTGCATTGGGTCGATTGTGGTTGCGGGAGAATGTTGCCAGGAACCCATTGGTGCTGTATCACGCCGGGCGCGCCGCTGAACTGAGCGGGGACTGGCGGGGGGCCGTGTCACTTTATCAGCAGTATCTCAGGCGGGCGGATGTCAAGTCGCAAGCGGCTGCGGATGCTGTCTTCGCTGTTTATGCGTTGCTGTTAGATCAACTCGACGATACCGAGGGGGCCTACGCGTTGATGTCCAATGAAGGACATCGATTGCATGCCTGCGGGCGGGCTCGGCAGTTCGATGCTTGGTTTCTAGAAATGGCCATGCAGCGGGGTGATCACGTTGCGGTTGCGGAGCGATTGCTGGCCTGCGTGAATGACCCAGGGATGTCAGACGATTTGCTCGTTGCGCGATATGAAAGTTGCTTTCGCTGGCTACTTAGACAGATCGCCGATTGGAGAATGGATCGCCCGCGGTTTGCATCCGGATTTGTAGAGAACGTTAAGACGCTCGCGAATGGCATCTCGTTCGATGACGAATTGAAGATGCAACTGGATTGGGTGGTCTCTGTCAAACAGTACAACATGAATCTGTTGGATGGTGATGAAGCGGTGTTGCCGGTGGCTGAGGCGACTGCGTTGTTGGAACGCTATCCACGTCACGCTGAACTGGTGCAGACAGGTTGGGCCGAACGCCGCGGGCGTTATTACAAAGATGATCCCAAGAAGTATTGGCCGATTGACATTGAAGCAAAATTGTCGCCGATCAAGGTAGCGGCTTCAAAGTTGAACTCACTTGGGCAAGCTGACTTTTACCGATCTTGGGAAGAGCGTTATTACGATAGTGGACCGCAAGTACTGAGTGTTGCGGAGTCACGCGAGTTTGTGTTGGCCAATCCCGACGTCGTCAATCGAAAAGCTGGACCGGCGTTGCCGCTTGATTGGAAAACGTTGACAGTTGAAGAAGCCCGGCAGCTATCGCCTCACCTGGAACAGAACCCCAGTATCGAGGCTGCTTTCGTTCGGGCCATCGCTGCGGGAGGTGATGAGAAGAACTTCGATCAAGCATTCGCGGCCTTGATGGGGCCTGAAGCATGGCGTTTGCCTCAGCATCACGATCAACGCAATGTGAGATTCGGCGATTTCTGCAAGTTCTTCGGCTCTCCTGCTACCCCGCAGGCACAATCGCAATGGGGGAAGCTGGCCGGTGGTCTCGCGACGGTCGATGCCCGCACGGAAGATCTGCCGGCTCAGCGCATCGCCGTGTTCAAAGAACTGTTCGCGGACTTTCGTTCACCTGCACCAAGGTTGCCCAGTGTTTTGGAACGCCTGAAAAAGGTGCTGGCGATCACGCCGGAATTGATTCCGGAACTGCTCAAGGACGACAGCGCGATCACGCAGATGTTGGTCCGTGAAGCGATCGAGAGAGGTTTCGAAGGGCTGGCTGCTCACGAGCGAGGACGTGGCTTGAGCGGATCGCAGTACGATCCGAGTATTTTGCGGATTGCCCGTTACAACCGCGGCATGGACTGGCTACGCGAGCATGGAAAAGAGCTTTATAGCCGCCATCCGTTTGAGCCTGCCCTGCGGATCGCTCTTGCCGATCGGCTCAAGCAAGGCAACGTCGAACCATGGCTGGTGATGGCGTGGATCAACGCACAGTTCCCGGAAGACAACGAAGCGTCGGTGGCGTTGATGGAAGCGCTGTTTCAGTCGCCAGTGTTTGCCAACTTGCCAGTGGAGGTTCGTTACGCCGCGCGGCAGTGGTTCCAGAGTGCTGCGATGACGCCGCAGCAATATGCCTACGTGAAAGCATCCGATGCAGCTTGGGTGTGTAAAGATTTGATTCAGCTGTTGAATCCACCTGCCGATTGGAAACCGAACCCAGCGGAAGCAGTTGCAGCAGGGAATGGGAAGTCGAAGCGTAGTCAAGGTGAAGAACCAACGTATTCGCCTGGTCCGGTGAGAACAGTGGCCGCGCTCCGTGCGGTCTTGGAAGGAATTCAGAACGCCCCAGAGCGTTTAGAGATTTTGGGGCTCACGCAACTCGCGGCCGTCGAGGATGGAGTCTTCACGGATCCCCAGGTGATCGATTTGTTGATGCAGATGGCCGGTCCCATGCGGACATTTCACCGTGATGGCTATGACGCAGGCTTTGGTCATCGGTTTTGGCGGACTTTCGCGGACCAAGCATCCGTATTAATGACTGAGGGCGATTCGCAAGTCGTCGGCGAGGGATCGCAACTGCATCACGTAGCACCTTACTTTTGGCGGCATACGGAACTGCATCATCGTCCGTTGCCAGAGATGATTGCTTTTGCGGAATCATTGGTCCAGGCGGATCCTTCCGCCGCAAGCACATGGGCTCGATGCGGGTTGCAGACGATCGCCCGACATCGGCGCGGTCACACCTATTACAACCGCGAGACCGACATTCCCCAGTTGAAATCCATTCGCGGTAAAGCCGCGCTGTTGATGGGTTTAATCGAAGTGCCCGTCCCTGCCACCGATCCTGCTTATCCGATTTACAAGTCGCAAGCGGAGTTCGCGATTGGCAATGAGGAGAGTGCGTTTGAACTGTATGACGAGAACGCGGATCAGTTGCTGAGGGTATACCGGGAATTGTCGGTGCCATATCTATTGAGGATGTTGCAACGCACGATTGATGGTCGTGATGAGTTGCAGCAAGAGGCCTTGGTGAAGGCTTTGCGGCAGTGGTCACAGGAATCGACGACAGCGTTTTCAATCGACCAGAAATTGTTGCTGGAATTGGCCTATGGTGATATTGCCATGCAGCGGGGCATGTTGCCAGAGGCTCATCAGATCTACGCCGGGATTCAACGTAACGCCGATTACGAGGGCAGCTTCGCGCGGCATACTGCAACCTTGCGAAGGGTCCGGGTCGAACGCTTCTCAAAAGATTTCGATGCGGCATTGGCGACGCTGATAGAACTCGATTCACAGAAAGTTCCACAATTGATCACTGCAGCCCATAACGCTCGGGCTGAAGTTTATTACGACATGGAGGAGTACGAGGATGCCGCAGAAGAAATCGCAAAGGTTTTGGAACGCGATCCGACACACTCTGATGCGACGATCCTGCGCGGACGCGTCCAGCTCAAGTTGAAGCGACTGATTGAGGCGACCGAGGTTGAATTGGGAACCGCCAGCAATCAAAAGACATTGGTGCCGGGGGAAGTTCTGAAGGTCACGCTGAACGATCCAACGCTTTCGGTATCTAGCGGTGGGAGTGAAATCGAGGTCGCGGTGTGGACCACCTCGGGTGATAAAGAGCATCTGTTGCTGCGGCAATTCGGTGATCGAAAAACCAAGTATCGTGGCGATGTAAGCACATCACTTGGGAAGCCCATTCCTGGAGATCGAACACTTCAGGTCGTTGGCGATGATGAGGTCTTCTACGGCTACTCAGAGCGGTTTCGAGCAAAGATCACGAACCTTGACGAGAATCGGGGTGGTCCAATCACCGTGGCGTCCGATGCGATGTTGATGGCGTCTGCACGAAAACTGCTTTCCGAAAATGAGCAGCGAGTGGCTGACATGGAAATGGTGACTGCCGCATTAGAGCAAAAAGGGATTACCAATCTTGCGAATACCGATCCCGAGGTCATTGCGAGTCTAAAAGCAGAGGCTGCGACTGCGGCTCGCGAGCGTGTTTTGCAGGCACGTGTAAAGCCCGGTAATCCAATCCACCTGCGTGTGATCGACCCTGATCGTGGTCGGACAGCAGAGGTTGATGAGTTGCCCGTGACCGTGGTCTCGTCGAGTGGTGATTCGCTTGGACGGATTGTGCTTCAAGAAACAGGGACGCACACCGGACAGTTTGAAGCGTCGGTGCCGACTTCACGGGCGCAGGCAATGGTGTTTGGATCAACCTCCCAAGCTGGGCGGAATCCCAATATGGTGATCAGCCCCAAGGAATCGTACGAGTCGTGGCGGCCAGTGCCGGAGCAAAATGCGGAGCATTCATTGACGGTTGATTTGAATGACAATGCACCGCTGGGTGCGTTGCAGATCGAAGCGACCGATGTCGGCTATGGATTGAATAGTTTCTTGGTGCAGACTGCGATGGATCGCCGCCACTGGACCACCGTGGCACGCACCAGGGGCGATCTTCATCCCACTCCCAAGATGGAAGGATTGCCCGAGTCCATTGCGATCCCTAATGTCTGGAATCCGTCAGTCACTGTGATGAACGATACCGACCGGTTTCAGATGGGCGGTCGTCCGACAGTGACTGAGATCGAAGAACTTGAAAAGCATTTAGAGCTGGGTTGGCTGAGCCAGCAATTCCCGCAAGGGGTCGCACTGAATGTGCGGGGACCGTCGGAGGCGATGCCAGCGTCAATTCCAACGGCATTGAAGTGGAAGCGTCACCGACAGCATGACTGTCCACACGTTGTGTATCGGTTTCGCGGTTGGTTTTATGAACCAACCGATGTTGTCCGGCGATTTCGGCTCGATATGGGGAAGTACGAAGTTCCGAAAGATACACATTCCTCGTTGGTTTCGCCGCCAAGGTTTTTACTTGCCGTCGATGGCCGCCCGATCACAGAGGTCGCTAGCCCCGATGAGGAGGTGATTCAGCCAGCGGGTGGGAAGCTTGAAGGCGCAGTCAATCTGCGAGCCGGATTGCACCGTTTTGAAATCTGGGGAATCGGGTGGGTGCAGACAACGTTTGGTTTCAGTCGT
>JAQWPZ010000317.1 GCA_029245125.1 Rubripirellula sp. | reverse complement strand
AATGAATCTTCCCTGCTAAGACTCGTCACCGCTGTTCTCGTAGAAATCAGTGACGATTGGGAAACCGGAATGAGATACCTCACATTCCAAAACTAAACTGGAACCGACTGGACGAATTTACAGAAAGACTGTTGCTCTATCGCTTGGAAATGAGCGGTCATGACTACGCCATGACTCGGAGGCTAGCAGATCTATATTTTTTTCATGCTGAATACCACAGTGAGATTCGCGAAGCCGCAAAGTTGTATTCGAATTGTTTGAGTTCGAAGGATCTACAGACTGCAGATTTGTCTGAGTTGCGGTATCGCCTTGCGACGATGATGGCGATTGTCAATCCGGCTGCAGCAAGACAGCACCTCGAGCGGTTTGTCCCTAGCGGACAGGGGAGTGATGAACTCTTCCTCGAAGATCCACTTCTGGTGAAGGCACTGATTCTTCGCGCGGAGGTAAATGAAGAAAGTTTGTTGGGAATCGCAACGAAGGATCAAACGAGCATTCGAGCAAAGGTCATTGAGGACTATGAGATGCTTCATCGTTTGGGAGAAGCAACGCCGTATCATTTGCAGAAATTGGCCAGCCTGGGGCGACAGCAAGCCAACGTGATTCGGGAACACAATCGTGTTGTCGCCAGTGACCTCGAACGCAAGTCTGAACGTTTGATGGACTTGGTCGTCGAACAGCAACCGGGAAATATTGAGGTGCTGTTGAGACGATTTCAATATCGAATGCGTTACGCGAAATCACGATTTCCCGACACTTCGGATCTGCAACGAATTTTGGAGCTTGAACCAACCAACCCCAAGGCATTGATGAGTTTGGCATTTTTCCTTGCGCAGGGTCGTTCTGAATCGAAGTTGCAGAACTCAAAGTCGGCGTTGCGGGCTGCCCGTGAATTTTTGGAGATGACGACGCATCAGGTGGAGGATGCAAGTGTTGTCTTGGTTGCTTTGGCAAGTATTCATCTTCAGCTGGGGGATTTAGAAAAGTCAGAGGAAGTCATTGCAGTCGCGTGCGAGGATTTTCCGGGAATTCACGTTGTGCAGGTCGCGGAAACACGCCTCGCGTTGATGCAGCAGCAATTTGGGCGAGCCACTGAAGCGATTGATCGGATTCGTGCGATCGCCCGAAAAACACGATCCGATGCATGGTCGAGTCCAGACGAAACCATGGAGGCGATGATCCATCAAATTGAGGCTGATGTCCTCGAGGCGAAGCTCGCCCTGCAGTCGGGTCAGGGACAAGCAGGTAACGCTGCTGCGTCAGAGATTCTGCACAAGATTGATTTTTCACGTTTACGTAGTCGAGAACGGGCTGATCTATTGGAGGAAATTGGTGAAATCTTCTTTCAGATGAAGGATTGGGATTATGTGATTGATGCTGTGGAGCATGCGCGGGATACGGGAATTGTTTCCTTTGGCTCCGATCTCATTCTTGCCGAAAGCTATGACCGCCTTGGAAAAGTCGATCGAGCTGCTGACATTTATCAACAGCTGACCGCTGGGCGTTTACCAGGAAGGTGGGGAAAGACGATTTGGTTTCGACTGGGGATGCTTCGTTTGCAAGAGGCGTCCGAAAACACAGGCTTCGGTGCCTGGGTTGATGTTGAACAAGCGTTGCTGAGATTGACCGCGGTCGCGCCTGATTCTGAAGAGGCTTTCTTATTGAACACTTCCCTCACGATGGCTCGAGGAATTGCTGATCCCGAGGCGTTTGTTTCGGAGCTCAGAGCAGCCGAAGAAAATTTCGGGAATAGTATGCGTTATTGGTTACTTTGCACCGATGTATACCGTTCGCTCGAACGTTTTCGGTTGCTGCAAAACTCGATCGAGCGACTGGCCCAGGTGTCGTCTGTTTCGACCGACGAACTGCCCGAATCTGTCAGTCATCCAATTTTAGGAAGTCGGCTCACTGAGGAGGACATCAGCTATGTTCGACGAATCAGCGATCGCTGGTCGGATAGTAGCGTTGATGAACGGGTTGAAATGGTTCGGGACTGGTGTGACGAACTTTCTGAATCCGTGGCTGCGAGATTGACGTTGATGAATCTCGGATCTAGTTCGAACCGGGTAGAGCTAGTAACCGAAGCGACAAAATTGCTCCGCGATGTAGAGGCGGGCCGTGGGTACTTTTGGCGGGTTTCGGAAATTGCTGGTTTGACCGCATCTTTTCGCGGTGGCGAGGCGGCGGATGGGGTTATCGCTCAGGACCGAGTTGAAGCGTTGGTGAAGGAGTATCCAGGGCATCTGGTTGTTGCCCAACTCGCTGCGAACGTGCAGGAAACCTGTGGAGATCTAAAATCTGCATCGGAGCACTATCTGCGGGCCGCGAAGATCAAGCCTGTGAAGTGGGCTTTGGAAGGCCATCTTCGCATGTTGGTTTATCTGCGGGACTGGGAAGGAGCACTTCAGTTTGTTCAGCGAATGCCGCGTTCAGCTCAAATCGACCAAGATGCGATTGAATTGGTCGTGCATGTCTATTGCAATACAGGGCTACCAGATGCCGCAAAGGAACTCATTCAACATCTGGTGAACACAAAAAATGGGCACACGGATCGAACCCACTATTTGTTATCACTGGCACTGATGCGAGAGCCCGATCGTGATGAAGCGGTTGAGGCTCATCGACATTTACTTGATGCCGTCGATCTTGCGCCGAATAACTTGAATTATTGGGTCGCTCTGTTCCACTTCGAAACCAACGTTTATCCAGAGCTTTGGACACTCGATGCAAGTAGAACGCTGCGAAGATTGCATTGGTTGCTCCAATCGCATAGCAAAGAATACGCGGCGGAGTGGTCAACGCTTGTCTTGGCACAAACCCATCGTATCCGCGGTCGCTTAGCTGACTCTGAGGCGCTCTATCGAAAGGCTTTGAAACAAAATCGCGAGACGCTGCGTTCGGGTTGGTTGCCGGTTGAGTTGATGTCAATGGACGCAAATGCGAATGCTGCTCCAATCACGCCTGCGGTTGCTTGGTTAGCCGGTGATGAAGGTTCCCGAACATTGGCCGCATTCCTTGCAAGTTGGCATCGTGAGCCGCAGCAAGGCTTGGAAATTCCTCGAGAGGATCAGCGTCTAAAAGCGATTGTATCGGTGACGATGAATGATGAATTGGCTGCAATCGCGTCGTTGGAGAAGATGCGTGCTGGCAATCGAGGCCCCGGAGACGAATTGCTCTTAGCTTCCTTGCACGAGCGTCTGGGGAACGCCTCGATGGCTCGCGATCTGCGAATTCGATGTGCCCGGCGGATTAGGGTTCCGACTGGTAAACTGCAAGAAATTCTGTCGGCGGCACTCGAGACGGAAGACTACGAACTTGGCAGTATTTGTTTTTCTGCGTTGGAAGAACGCGATCTTGATCCGGTGACACGACACGTCCTGGAAAGCCAGATTACGATCGGCTTGGGGCAGGTGACTACCGGCTTAAAAACCTGGGTTGATGCCAAGAGTGATGAGCTCACTGACGAGGCGAATCGCTTAGCCTTTCGACGGCAGATGGTCGATGTGCTTTTCGACCAACGATTTTACAATGCCGCAGACGAGTTGTTTGATGATCTCGTCAAAGCGGATCCCAGACGCGAAGAGCTACGGGGCCTCTGGCTTGCCGGCCATTCACGATCTGTCGATGACATGATGGATTGGTTAGATGAACAGGAAAGCGTCGATGCCGTTACGCTAGTGGAAATTCTATATCGTGTTTCTGCCCATATTGGTGAAGCTTCTCCTTATCGGGACAAGTTGGTTTCATTGGCAAATTCTTGCTTGGACGCCGAGACGGATTTATTTCGCCCCCAATGGTTGATGCTGGGAGCCGTTTTTGAGCGGCTACGACTTTACGAGATCGCCCTCACCGCCTGCGAGCGAGCACTTCCTGATGATGGTTCGGAGAGCATGGTTGAACATCATGTAATCTGGCTCAGCGGAGGCTATTTGGAAGCTTTGTCAGACCCCATAGCGGAACTCGAACGCCTTGTTCGAAATTTTGGTCCGCGGGAGGACTTGATGGATTCAAAAGCTATCTTTCATCTGCTCAGTGGGCAGAGTGATGCAGCGAAGGCTGTGACCGCTGGAACAACGCTTCATGCGCCACTCAACACTGTCTATCGCCTTCATGATCGGATTGCCGACACCTAAATTTTACCTTTGGAAGAACGCCGCGAATCGCTGTTTGGTTATGCTGCATCGGGCGAGACACCGCCGACGATTCTGACCGGTGATCTCATGCGCAGCATGTTGAATTGAAGCTCAGACGACGTCATTGCGGATGCTGAATTTGACTGCGTTTGCGTTATGAAGATCAGCATTTTGAATCTTGTCGACCGGATGTTGTACAGGTCTTTCAGCTTTGTCGGATGTCGATCTTGTGTCACGCAAGCAAACTGGCTGGTGATTTCGGGGTGGAAGTTGCCCAGGCGTTTGCCTGCGCCCAGGATCGCTGATCGCTGATCGCAAAAGCGTTGCTTAATTGCTCCCCCGTTTTGGTCGCATGCACTCGGAATGAGTCGCAACCAGAACCGGTCGGCGTCGATGAATCTATTGATTGGGCTGACTTGGAGGGCAGTTTTCTCTTTGCCCCGGTCGTTTTCGGTTCGGAGCAGAAATCGGTCAACAGATGTCTTGGAATACTTGGCTAGTTCTCTGCTATCAGACCATTACAATTGGGATGCGCCGTTCGAGATATTCGCCCGAATACGGGTTTCGGATTGAATCTTATCCACTTGTTCTAGCATTGAATCAGTATGCACCGGTCACCCATTCAAGCGTCCCTTATTCTGCTGACTGCGGGCCTGATGGCCTCCTTGGCGGGTTGTGAGAAACCACAGAACGCCTTTGTTGCTCCTCCGCCGCCGGAGGTTACTGTGGCGCTACCAGTGTTGCAGGCCGTTCCGCAGTTTCTTGATCAAGAGGGCGAAACAGAAGCAGCTGAGGAGGCTGAGGTTCGCTCACGGGTGAAGGGGTTTATCCAAAAAATTCTGTTCAAACCGGGGCAGCAGGTAACGGTGGGGCAAGAGCTCTATCAGATTGAGCCCGACACTTATCAGGCTGAACTCAATTCGGCGAATGCAGCGGTTGATGCAGCGACGGCAGGTATCGCGGTAGCAAACGCAGCACTCGAAACAGCGAAAGCAGAGGTGGTCCGGACTGAAGCAGACCTGAGTCGGGAGACGCGGTTGCTGCAGGGGAATGCTGGATCTCAGTCCGATTACGATCGCGCATTCGCGGCGAATGAAGCGGCAAAAGCTTCAATCCACGGTGCTGAGGCAAATATTCAGCTTGCGATCGCAGAGAAACGGAGTGCTGAGGCAACGGTGGTACAAGCCCAGCTTGATTTTGGATATACCAAGGTGACTGCTCCGATCGCTGGTTACATTACCAAAACGGGAGTTAAGACAGGTAACTTAGTTGAGAATGGAACGGCGCTCTCGGAAGTGATTGATCGGTCTCGGATGTTTGCCAATTTCAGTCTCAGTGATCGGGAGATCCTGCGGCTGCAAAATAAGTATTTCGAAGATCTGCCAGCTGACACGAAACCTGAGGACGTTGATTGGAGCGACATCAAGGTTTTGATGCGTCGTGAGCTAGATGAAGGATTTCCCTACACCGGAACACTCGACTACGTTGACCAATTAGGTGTTGACGCCAAGACGGCAACGCTGGGATTGCGGGCGGTTTTTGATAACCCGGACGATCGATTGATCGGCGGGTTATTTGTCACCGTGCGGATTTTGTCTGACGACGACGATAAGTTTTTGTTGATCCCAGAGTCCGCTGTGTCTCGTGATCAACAAGGCCCATTTTTGTTGACGGTCGGGGCGGACAAGAAGGTCGCCGAAACGCGAGTCTCCGTTGTCAAGCGGATTGGTGGTTGGGCTGCCATTGAGGGCGAGGTCGATTCATCGACCCAAGTCATTATCGATGGGCTTCAGCGTGCCATTCCAAATTCGGTCGTGGCACCCAAGGTAAAGACTTTGCAGGTTGATGGACAGTCACTGATGCGCAGCACAACGTTGCCGTCCACCAGCGGCAAAGTCATTGTCGCGTTGGAAAACGCGGACTCGGTCCCCGTCGCCGGACAAGAGCGACCTGAGGTTCGAGAGCATCCCAGCCCAGGCTCTGCCTCCTAAGGCGATACCCCGTTTTGCGACAGAGTTGGTCGGCCTTTCTATTTGGCCCGCTCGTCGCAGCAGCTACTCACGATTCGGTCGACGCAACTTTCGGAATTGCCTTTCATGTCACGATTCTTTATCCAGCGTCCAATTTTTGCGTCGGTGATCTCAATTGTGATCATGATCGCTGGAATTGTATCTTTCTTCGCGCTTCCGGTCGCAAAGTTTCCACCCATTTCACCACCGACCGTGAGTGTGCAAGCGGTTTATCCTGGGGCGGATGCCCAGACGGTCGCAGAGGTAGTTGCGTCGCCGATTGAGCAGCAGGTGAACGGTGTCGAAGGCATGCTCTACATGTCATCGAATTCAGGCAACGATGGTTCTTACAGTTTGACGGTGACGTTTGAGCTGGGGACCGACATGGACATCGCCTCGGTGCTTGTCCAGAACCGTGTCGCGATTGCGGAGCCGCAACTCCCGGCAGAAGTGCGTGCTCAGGGTATTACGACCAAAAAGAAGTCGACACAGATCCTGCAGTTTATCGCACTTACTTCGCCTGATGAGACGAAGGATTCACTGTTTCTGAGTAACTATTCGCTGTCGATCAAAGATGAGCTCAGCCGTATCGATGGCGTTGGGGAAGTTACCGTCTTTGGTGCTGGCGATTACAGCATGCGGATTTGGTTAGATCCGCGAAAGCTGAAGCGGAGCCGGCTCACAACCCAGGACGTGATCAGTGCGATTACGGAGCAGAATGTTCAAGTCGCAGCCGGACAAATTGGGGCGGCGCCGGCACCCGATGGAACAGCCTTCCAGTATTCCGTAAGGGCCCAGGGGCGACTCGCCGACAAAACCGAGTTCGAAAACATTGTCATCGCGGTCGGGGAAGACCGCAGTTCACTCCGCGTCAAAGATATTGCGCGAGTTGAATTGGGGGGCAAGGATTACAACTACGATTCCAAGTTCAATGGTCAACCATCAGCGTCGATCGCCATCTATCAGCTGCCAGGTGCGAATGCACTCGATACAGCTGCCAAGGTGAAGGCTAAAATGCAGGAGCTGAGCAGGGGAAACAATTGGCCCAGTGGTGTCGATTACAATGTCGCTTTCGATACGACTCTGTTTGTGGAAGCATCGATCAACGAAGTTTATTCAACGTTGGTCGTTGCCATCATCTTGGTTGTTGTCGTCATCTACATTTTTCTGCAGGATTGGCGGGCAACTGTCGTCCCGGTAGTCGCCATCCCCGTTTCGTTGATCGGGACGTTTGCCTGCATGAATATCGCGGGCTTTTCCATCAACATGTTGACGCTGTTTGGTGTCGTCTTGGCGATTGGGATCGTCGTCGATGACGCGATTGTTGTGGTCGAGAATACGTCCCGACACCTCGCTTCCGGCTTGCTACCCAAAGAAGCCGCGACCAAAGCCATGAGCGAGATTACTGGACCGGTGGTTGCGACCACGCTTGTGCTGCTCGCCGTGTTTGTTCCCAGTGCCTTTATGAGTGGGATCACCGGGCAGTTGTTTCGACAGTTCGCGGTGACAATCTCCGCCGCGGTGCTGATCAGTACGGTCAACGCTCTCACGCTTAGTCCAGCACTTTGCGGTATCGTGCTGCGGGCACCAAAGGATTCATCCTTTATTGGCTTTCGTTTGTTCAATCGCAGTTTTGATGCTGTTACCGGTGGCTACGCGTTTGTTATTCGTTGGTTCGTTCGCCTGCTGTTGATCGTTTTAGTGGTGTACGGTGGATTGGTGGCGTTAACAGGGCTTACCTTTGGATCCTTGCCCACCGGGTTTGTGCCCGCCGAGGATCAAGGCTACTTATTTGCTGATGTGCAATTGCCCGATTCGGCTTCCAGCCAACGAACTCGCGAGGTGATGAAGGAGTTGGATGAGATTTACGGTGAGATTCCTGGGGTTGCCAACTATCTGTCGATTTCTGGTTACTCTTTGCTGGGCGGGAACGCGGGATCGAACCTGGGGATGTGCGTGATTGTTTTGGATCCGTGGGACGAGCGCACTGATCCGGACGTGAGTTTGCGTTCCATTGTTGGCAAATTGCGGCGTCGCTTCAGTGAGATTGAGAGTGCGATCGTCTTTCCGTTTGCACCACCGCCGATTGACGGACTTGGTTCGGCTGGGGGTTTCCAGATGGAGGTGCTGGATCAAGGGAATGCTGGTTACACGCGATTGCAGTCAACGACTCAGAGTCTCGTTGCTGCGGGGTCGGGACAAAGTGACCTCACCGCACTGAATTCGACCTTCCGTGCAAATGCACCGCAGCTGTTTGCGGATGTGAACCGCATCAAGGCCAAGACAATGAACGTGCCTTTAAACAGTGTGTTTCAAACACTGCAAGCCTATCTGGGATCGGCTTATGTCAACGACTTCACTCTGAACAACCGTTCTTATCAGGTTCGGATTCAGGCCGAGGCAGAGTATCGGGCTACCGCCGAAAGTATTGGTGATCTTGAAGTCCGCGACCTGAGTGGGGGGATGGTGCCGTTGAGTGCACTGATTGATGTGAAAGACGCAACCGGTCCGGTGGTTGTCAGACGCTACAACCTTTACCCGGCTGCCGCAATCAACGGGTCTGCGGCACCAGGCGTTAGTTCAGGTCAAGCTTTGGATGTCATGGAAGATATGGCGAAGACCAAAATGCCACCCGGTTTTGGATATGCGTGGACTGGGATGTCGTACCAAGAAAAAGCGGCGGCCGGTGGCCAGGCGATGATCTTCTTGCTGGCCGTCGTTGCCGTCTTTCTAGTCTTGGCGGCGCAATACGAGAGTTGGACAAGTCCTGCCGCAGTGATCGCCGTCGTTCCCCTCGCTGCATTGGGTGTTGTGATGGCGCTGGTCTTCCGAGGTGCGGATAACAATACCTATACCCAGATTGGCATTGTGTTGTTGGTCGCGTTGGCAAGTAAGAATGCGATTTTGATCGTTGAATTTGCTAGTGAGGAACGAAAGCATGGTCGTTCCATCGCGGAATCAGCGGTGAATGCCGCCCGGTTGCGTTTCCGCGCGATTCTGATGACGGCGTTTTCGTCGATCCTCGGATTCTTGCCTCTGTTAGTCGCTCGTGGAGCGGGGGCGGCAAGTCGGCAGGCGGTTGGTAATGCGGTCGTCGGCGGAATGATTGCCGCAACGTTTTTCTCGCTGCTGTTCGTGCCGACCTTCTTCGTCGTCTTTCAGCGATTGGCCGAGTGGCGAACTCCAAAGCAAGAAAACGCTTCGGAGGAAGGAGCGAGCGGTAGCTCAGAGGAAGCACCGACGGCCTAGCGGTTGAAATGCAATTGGCGGTATCCGATCGGTACGCCAGCCATCTCAGCTTGCATTATTTTCGATAACGCCGGCCCGGGAAGGCGCTGTCGTAGCGATGACGCTCGCGGAAGTAGGGATCATTGAGCAGATCAGGTGCCTCAAATGAGCCAGATCGGTACGGGTCGTGGACATAGCTGTCAAAGCGATATGGATCGAATTGGCCGGGGCGCGGATAGTTGTAGGGTGGATAGCTGCCGACGCCGACGCCCATTCCAAAAATGGTTGGCTCGCTGTGCGTTCGGGCGGGTGCTGGCGTGGTGACGCGGCTGCCGAAAAAGAACCGACCAAATGGTCCGCGTGCATCTGTATTCTGGCAAAGTGACGTGCCCAGGATGGTGACGAGCACAAGTAACAGGCGTGACATCGATGATTCTCCGGTAAACGCAAGGAAAGACGCGACCGTGAACCCTAGGTTGAAGAAGTCGGGGCGAGATGCTGTTTTCCATGGTTTGCCGACGCTCCGAAGCGGTGAAAGCAGTTAATCCAATTGCGAGGGCGTTTTCACAGAAACACGTGCCTTGGCAGCGAATCCTTTGGCGGATGCTTTGCACTCAGGCAGGGAAGGCCTCGCGCGGTGGTCCTACAATCGCTACATCTGTTTGCTCTTCACGCTGGAGACGCCTCTCTGCGTCTGACTGTGATGCGTCACCCTCTGAGCCAGGCTCTGCTTTGGGAGTTCAAACTCTGGCGATCGTGCTATTCGTCGTCGCTGATCGGCACGCATGTAAACCGAGTAGGCGGTAGCACCAGTTGCTAAGGCCATCATCCCGGGAAGCTCGATGGTCAAGGTAAATGGGGGTGGAGTGGTGCGTGTGTGGCATCTTGTAAACGATTTTCTTGCGGCATGGAAAACAGGCTTGGATCGAATCCCCCGTTTCGTCCTGTCTGTTCCGTCCTGTCTGTTTCAAGCCTTTCGTGAGTCATCGGGGTATTGGAAGGGGCAGCCATGCTGGACAACACAACATTCAGTCATTCTTCCGTGGACCAATGGAGATTGGCCGAGCATTGGTCTCGAACCAAGCAGGAGCCCAAAGACCTGCATGTGATCGAACCACGTAGTGATTACCAAGTCGCGTTTACGAAGAGGTGTTAACGCAAGGTAGAAATAGTCGCGACGCCCCAGTTCGGTTTCGTCATCCGCAGCAAACGGGGAAGCTAATTTTTAGTTTCACGGTGAGCATCATACTACTGCCGCTCTGTTTTTGGTTTTCCCATTCCATCACTAAGCACCGCCAGCATTGCTTGTAGCTTGGATCTTGCAGGCGACTCGCAATGCGACGAATTACCATCAAATTCGCAGGAGTGGCGGATCGAGCAAAGCGTTGCGGATGGGTGTCACCTAAACGCTGGTGGAATCTGCAGTGTTGACCGCCGTTAGTTGATCGGCATCTTCATCGAGCATTTTTTGGACAGCGTGTTCAATCTGGCTAGTGAGCGTTGCCGTCTGCCCTTTAATTTTCTTATCGCCACTCACCTCGATCGGTTCACCGAAGCAGACTCTCGCGCTCCGTCGAGCTTTCACGGTGGCAGTTGGTTGCTGCAGGACGTCTTCTTCGAATTTGTCCAGCGTTTCGGCCATTCGTTCAATGGATGGTTTGTCGGTCACATAGTTACCGGGGTAGCTGAACGATTGGACAACGAGGAACAGATCTTCTAAGTCATCGCAAAGCAGATCTTTCTTTTCGGTCGTCAAATTTTCTTCGCCCAACTTCACGATAATCGCTTGGCGAGCCGTCTTGACTCGTTCGGGAAGACTTTTGTTGGCAGTCTTCAGATCTTGACGCTGCTCCACATGTTCGAGGATGAAATCACCGAGCGATCGGATTCGCTCGGGCAACTGGCCATGCTTGGTTTCCCCGTAATATTCCAACTCTTTCACGGCGAGCAACGCCTCGGCGAAGTCGTAGATCCGTTTCTCTAGCGGTCGTTCGATGCGGCGCCGCCAAAAAATCGATTCTTCGAGTTGCCCCATGGTTTCGAGTAATTTTTCGGTGGGGTCATTTTCATAGCGGTAGCGAATCGCGCAGGGGACGCATACGATCGGACGCTTGCTTTTCCGTGCGGCTGCGACAGCGATCGCGGATGCACCTTCACGGAACGGAGTTACGCGATCGTTGCAATGATAAATTTCCCCTTCGGGGAAGATAACAAGCGGCTGTTTCTTGTCACGGAGCAGGCCTGTCGCGAGACGGAATGCAGCGATGTCATTCGCTTCACGGTCGACGCTGAAGCACCCGTGCTTTCGTAGGATCCACTGAACGAGGCGTGACTTCTTTTGAAAGACGTGCCAAGTTGCCATGACGTGTAATGCGGTGCCGATCACATCGGCTGCAGCATAGATTGCAAAGGGGTCAGCGTGGCTTGGATGATTTGGCATGATCATGACGCCATATCCAGCATCCAGTGAATCACTCACGTATCGTTGGCCGATGACGTCAACGCGGTCTAATTGGACATCTCGTATTTGCTGCTTGCGACGCAAGGGTCGCAGCCAGTCCACCAGCGTGGGACTTAACGCCGGGGTCCAAACTTGAGGAGCAAACCGCATTCGGTACCGATTCATTGGTTCGCTACTTTCCAATCGACGCGATTCAATTCCGCCAGTGCGAGCATCAAGGCTTGCGTTCCATCTTTGGCGTGCCCTTGAGCGGCGACTGCCTGATAGAGCTGGTGTGCCATAGCGAGACCGGGTAAGGCCAAATTCATAGCGGCAGCTTCGTCGAGCGCAATTTTCATGTCTTTGATGAAGTGTTCGACAAAGAAGCCGGGGTCAAAATCACCGTCGATCATTCTCGGTGCAAGATTCGAAAGCGACCAACTTCCTGCTGCACCCGAGGAAACACTTCGTAAGACAGTCGGTAAATCGAGCCCCACTTTCGTGGCGTAGAGTAGGCCTTCGCAAACTGCGATCATGCCAGAAGCAATCAACGTTTGGTTGACCATCTTTGTGTGTTGACCACAACCAGCAGATCCTTGGTGAACAATGGTTTTTCCCATCAGCTGGAGGAGTGGGGCAATTTTGTCGACCGCATCGGCGTCACCACCGACCATGATCGACAAGGCAGCATTGCGTGCCCCGGTGTCGCCACCGCTG
>JAQWPZ010000130.1 GCA_029245125.1 Rubripirellula sp. | reverse complement strand
AACTCGGATTCGGATTCGGATTCGGATTCGGATTCGGATTCGCCGGAACACTCATCTCGGGAATCATCAGCAATGAACCGACCAGGAATCCAGTCGCACCCGACAACGTGCATGCTGTCGATACGGTAACCGCAACGACATTGACGGGGCCAGGCAAAACAATCGCAAACACCGCCGAAATCATGAACCCCACGCACCCAAGTAAATTCGTGAAAACGACCCACCACGAGAGATCCTTCAATTCCCAAGCCCAGTGCTGATGACACACTTCGATGAACGCCAAATAACCAGACGCGAGGAAAAGAATCGAGCCAACGACATTCGGAACCCAGATCATGAGATCTTGCTGAAACCAGCTAAGCGAAGGCAGCATTGCGTCAAATGTGTTGAAGTTAAACAAGATCGTTCCGATAAATTGCAGGACACTGCTCAACCACCCAGCGTCACGCGGTCGCCAGCCAAATAGCACAAGGCGTTTCGAGGGCAGCGGTTCCCCAACACGAATTTCTCCATCTCCGAATTCGTCAGCATTGGCCGCCTGGACCAACTGCAAGTAAGCCGCAAGCGTGAATGGAATCGAACCGGCGAAAAAGATAGCGTTCACCTGGCTCACACCAAGATGCAACACGCTCACTAACACAGGCGATAAGCCGAGCAGACTTGCCGCTATAAACAAGAGCGATCCAACGGCGAAAAGAATACTGATCCACCAATTCAGCTTGCCAGGTTGCCAACAACACCCCAGCAATGCAGCGATCCCCTTGGGCGTTTGTTCCCCGTCGGCAGCGTTCCCGTCGGCAGCGTTCCCGTCGGCAGCATTCCTCGGCACCCACAACCCCTTGCGGTGGTGGCGTGAAATCCAACACCACCTCAGCCGATCGACACCTTGGTAAACACGGTAAGTTACAAAGGGCCAAGCGCCTCTGGCTTCCACGCATTCCAAATCGCACGATCGCAGGGGATCATTGGGACGAGACATGCTGGCCTATGCTTTCACTGGTAAACGATCAAGTCGTGCTGACTGACACATGGCGAACTCGGCTGCTGCCACACGAGAGGTTGCGGATAAAACCATCATCGCGGCCAACAACGAGATAGATCGAATCATCTGTATTGGAAAACCGAAAACGGTTTCGAGAACAACACCCTCGCAAGCAGAGCAATACCCTCGCAAGCAGAGCAATACCCTCGAGAACCACGTGTGGTTCGCTAAAGCCAATGTCAACGTCAACGTCAACGGCCAAACGACCGGCCCAAACACGCGGGTCAAAGTGTTCGGCCCACTGACTTGCGATTGCCTTAGTGATGGAAACCGGAAGCTTCGTTATCGGTCATCGGATTCTGAACCGGGTGCTTTGCAAAATAATCAATCGCCCGCCTCATGTCGTCAACCAACAGGGAGCCCAGATCTCGGCTGACACCATGGCGCACCAATATCCGCTGGATCGAAAACTCCTGCATATTCGCTGGCATTGAATAAGCGGGGACCTGCCACCCGCGACCACGCAGGCGATCTGCCATATCGTAAAGACTGAATCCGGGATCAACACCATCCTTCATTTTCCAGCACGCTGCAGGGATACCGGCATCCAGCTGACCATCGTAGATAATTTCAAACGGCCCTAATTTTTCGATCTCACCGCTAATATACTTCGCGGTTTCGTAGCAAGCCGTATGCACCTTGCGGTAGCCTTCTCTGCCCAAGCGAAGAAAGTTGTAGTACTGACTGACGATTGGTCCGCCCGGCCGTGAGAAATTCAATGCGATGTCCCGCATGTTGCCGCCCAAATAGTTCACCCAGAACACCAAATCATCTGGAAGATCTTGCGCTTCGCGCCAGATCACCCAGCCAACACCAAGTGGTGCCAGTCCAAACTTGTGACCTGAAGTGTTGATTGACTTGACGCGAGGAATCCGAAAGTCCCAGACGAGATCGGGTGCACAGAACGGTGCCAAGAATCCACCACTCGCGCCGTCAATGTGCATCCGCACATCCAAGCCTGTTTCTTTTTCTAATTGATCCAGAGCTTCCGCCACTGCATGGACCGGTTCGTACTGACAGGTAAAAGTAACACCTAAGGTTGGCACCACACCGATCGTGTTTTCGTCGACCCGCTTAAGCACTTCCTCGGGAGTCATGATCAGGCGATCATTTTCCATCGGAATTTCACGGAGCTCGATATCCCAATATCTCGCGAATTTGTGCCAACACACTTGGACTGGACCGGTGACCAGATTCGGCTTATCGATCGGTTTCCCGGCAGCCTTCCGTTTCGCTTCCCAAGCTCGTTTCATCGCCATGCCACCGAGCATCGCCGCTTCACTAGAACCCGTGGTAGAGCAGCCGACCGTATTTGCACCAGACGGAGAGTTCCAGAGATCAGCAAGCATGTGGACACAGCGGGCTTCGATTTCCGCGGTTTGCGGATACTCGTCCTTATCAATCATGTTTTTGTCCATGCACTCATCCATCAATTGATGGACTTCAGGCTCGGACCATGTTTGACAAAAGGTCGCCAGGTTTTGACGGGAATTCCCATCCAGCATCAGCTCATCATGCACGACGGAGTAAACGTTCCTTGCTTCTTGCTCCGAATGCGGAAACTTGTATTTCGGCATGCTGACAGAAAGATCCAAAGACGCGTAGACATCATCTTCAAGGTTCTCGCGAACACTTTCTTTGTCGTGAAGTGGCATATTGATTCCTCTAAGCAGCCTGTAAACGGGAATGGGCGAACCGGCCCGAAGCCCCCTGCTGCGACGCGGTAAATTTGAAAACAGAATCGATCACGCCGATGGCAATCACCAGCGGAAAAGCCGCCCCAGTCGAACCTCGATGATCGACGCACTAGGCAAAACCAACCATTTCATCCTCGAACGTCCCGACTTCCTTGCCCTCGATCCATTTTGGCATCACCCCGACTGCAACGGACTTCCACTGCAAACCACAGGAATGATCGCAGGAAAAGCAACGATTCAAAAGGTTAGCGAAACCACGATCGGAAGGGAACGTGCCCCAAGGCAAACCCTTGCAACCAAACTAAACCACGAAAATCGCCTCAACGAAATTACAATCGAATCCCCACCTTCGTGGTGCCTCACCCAAAGCGGACCAACACCGATCCATCCCCCGATTTGTCGCCATCTGATTTTGACGACAAAACAGTCAAACCCTATGATGCGTCCCCCCACAACACCGCCCCCCCAACACCGCCCCCATGAAACGATCGGATGAGTTGCGGGGAGTCAGTGACGATGGTGCTACCAGGGATAGCGATCTCTGAACGAGGAAACGGCAAACCTGCGAACGAGTGTCGGCAACCAATGGAGTGAGCCATGTCCGATCAAAAGAAGATTGCGAACCGTGGAAAACGGATTCCCAAAAAACGCGTTTGGCTACTAAGCTCTGCAAGCTTGCTTGGCTTGCTTGTGATTTCCACGCCGACCATCATCGCTCGCACTGGCATTCGCGACCAACTAATCAACGCAATCATCGCAGCATCCCATCTTTCTGCGTCCACCGAGGGAGCTTCAGTCGGCTGGCTTTCGCCACTGTCCGTCGATGGTTTACGCATCAACGGCATGCAAAATCGATTCCAGGTTGAGGTTGACCGCGTGACCGCTGACCGTTCTTGGCCACGACTGCTGACATCTTCACCTAACTTGGGAAAGATTACCGTTGAGAAGCCGCACGTCAAATTGATGCTTCCACTCACAAACGAAGCGGCCCTCACGACAACACTAGCAACCAACTTCACGGCCGCAATTCACAATGCGGCATTGTCGGTGGAACACGATCGACTGGACGAACCGCTGATCGACGTGAACGGGATTGATCTGACCGTGCATTTGCAAGAATCTGACCAAGGCATGTTACTGTCGGTCGATTCGCTGGATATCTACCAACATGAAGAACTCACACCCAAGTATTGCAGTCAGCTGCTAGGGATGATCAACCCGTCACTACAAGATGCGGCAAACATCGATGGCGAGTTTTCGCTTTCACTCGCCAAATTCGATGTCCCGATCGGAGTAACGGAAGAACAGTTCCTGCAGCATCTCCAGCTCCAAGGCGAACTGGCCCTCCATCAAGTTGCGATCGAAACCGAGAGCGAGTTACTACAGGCCCTGTCAAAACTCGTCGCGGATGCTCACGACAAACCGGTTCCCGCCCAAACCCGGGTTGTCAAAGATGCCTTGATTCAGTTCGAAGTGCGTGAGGGCCGGTTGCATCACGAGGGTCTGCGGTTCGGTTTTCCCGACATTGATCCCGAACTGGAGATCCAAACCTACGGTTCTGTCGGCCTCGACCAAACACTCGATGCCTACATTGAAATCCCACGATTCGACCAACAGAAACATGACGAACTCGGACCAATCGTTTGCCATGTGACTGGCAGCGTCAGCAATCCACGCCTCTCTGCCAAAAATGCCACCTTGGTCGTGCACTCACCGAATCGCGATGCACCGTTGATCGATGTAGAGGGGATCGACTTCACCGCCCAGATTGAAAACAGCGAAAACGGACGGATGATCAGCTTCGAACCAATGAGCGTGCTTGATCATGCAAAACTGGATCGCCAGCTCGCAAGCTCGCTCTTGCAATGGCTTGAACCGGGGATGCAGTATTCACCTCGAATGGAGGGTGAAGTGACGCTTTGGGTCGAACATCTTCGAATTCCGATCGAGGCTGCTGAAGAAGACCTTCCCGATTTACTTGAGATGAACGGCAAGCTGGTGATTCACGAGGCGACCAGTTTCGCCGAGACCCCGATCCGCCAAGCGATTCTTCAATTGGTCTCAGATCTTTACGACAAGCAACCGTCAGATTCAGTTCGGATCGCCCTCGACGACGAAGTCGAGTTCCAATTGAAAGAAGGTCGCTTTCATTTCGACGGTCTGCGAGTGGGACTACCGGATATCTCTCCGCAGCTGGAAATCACTTCCCATGGCTCCATTGGATTTGATGAGACGCTGGACATCTTTGTCTCTGTTCCTCGCTTGGACGATGACAAGCAGAAGCAACATGGCCCCGTGCAGTGCCACTTAACGGGGACGGTCAGCGCGCCAGAGCTTGCTGCCAAAAATGCTTCATTGGTCATCCACCTACCGAACCGAGCGGAACCGCTGGTCGACATTGATGGCATCGACTTGACGATGCACGTGGAGGAATGGAAAGGCAACCGCGTGATCTCGGTGAACCCGACTCAATTGATGCGTCGACAAAAGATCGATCGCCAATTGGCGACTGGATTGCTGCAACTGGTTGACCCAGAACTGCAGTACTTTCCGGAGATCGTGGGCGAAGTTTCATTATCGGTTGACAGCTTACGCATCCCAGTCGGCGCCCAAGACAAACAATGGGTCAACGCACTTGAAGCCCACGGAAAACTTGAAATCCATCAGGCGACAAGCCTTGTGAAATCACCACTCCGAATGGCGATTACAAAGTTACTTGCCGACCTGTATTCGATTCACCCAGGCGAATCAATCCGCATGATTCACGATGCGGAAATTGAATTTGGATTGCAGGAGAGTCGATTCCAGTTCAGCGGATTGCGTTTTGGCTTTCCCGATATCGATGAAGCGCTCCAGATTCAAGTGGAGGGTTCCATTGGTCTCGACCAAACCCTCGACTTGCAACTGCAATTACCTCGCTTGGATGGGGCGAAGCGAGCGGGAAAAGGTGTGGTCCATTGCCGGATCACTGGCACCGTCAGCCATCCGCAGTTTGCGGTCACGGATGCCTCGCTGATCGTTCGATTACCGGAACACCAGCAACCCCTGCTCGATATTGACACACTCGACTTCGACATGGAGATTCAGTTCGAAGGCGACACCCCGGTCTTGCAATTAGCCCCAACTCGCATCTTTGATCACCAGCGACTCACAACACAGCGAAGCGAGGAATGGCTACGATTGATTGCCCCCGCGATTGCCGATGTGACCGCAATGGAAGGCGATCTATCACTGACAATCAACTCATTGCGAATTCCCCTATCGGGCTCTCAACAGCAACTCCTTCGCAGCACCGAACTCAGTGGCGACTTACAATTGCACGAAGTCACGACGAAAGTGGAGACACCACTGCTCTCTGCCATGGTGAAGGTCCTTGCGGATCAGTACGGAAAGGAAGCATCGGAAACGATCCGCATCGCCAAGGATGCCAAGATTTCGTTCGAGCTTCGCGACGGAAGACTGTTTCAAAAGGGACTACGATTCGGATTTCCAGATTTATCGCCCGATTTGGTGCTTCAAACAAACGGGTCGGTAGGATTAGACCGAACACTCGACCTGACGCTGCAAGTTCCTGCCGCCTTGGCCGCAGAACTCGGTGGCGAGCAAGGCACAGTCCGATTCCAGGTCACCGGAACCATTGATGATCCTCAAGTCGTCGAACTAGAAGATTGATCAGCGGTCTCCGCGATCCATTCAACGTGTTAGAAACGAGCCGACCAAAATGATCCGCACCACCCGAACTTTACTCATCGTATGGATTTCCGCTTTATCCATGATGGCGGGAGGCACTGTTGCTGCTGCCACGCCCACGGTCTCGGACGATGATACGGCATCAAAAAAAACAGAAATCTTCGCCGTCTTTCGTATCTCGAAAGCATTTCTTGCCGAAGTCACCGATCGCAAAATCACCGCCGACATCCCGTTCTGCGCGAACGTGCTCAAATTTCAATGCACCGGTGTTATTCATGGGGAAGGAAAAATTGCAATCGACCTGCAAGAGAGCCGCGACAAAGCAATCTTCGAGGTCACCAGCCGGGGCACCGGACAGACCTGCGTGAAAGGCGTGCGTGGGCCACTGCTCACGTTCGGATCGGCGTGGGGAACATTCACCTCCCGAACACTCGTCCAATTTGACGGCCAAAATTTCCGACATGTTAATACGATTCCGGCGGCGACCGTTCGCGCCGACATTCAACGCGTCACTGGTCGTCGGGACCGTCCATTGGGCAAGTTTCTCGGATCCGGCATCCAGCCATTGGCGGATAATCTGATTCCAAAGGCTCTCACTGAGGCGACGCCCATCGCCAATCAGTACCTGCAAGATTTCATCGAAGAGACGGCTGCCAAGATCATTGCTCAACTGAATGAGAAGCTGCCCATCGAAGACACCGTCAATCGACTATTTCCCGAGACACAGGAATGGCAATTTCAAATGTCGGCGGACGACGATTTCTTACAGACAGCTTACGGCCCGGCTGGGGCCCCCACGCCCGTTCTGCCAAACCATCCGACGGCCATGAAGCAGGTGCGACTAGAAGCGTGGCTGCGATCCACTAACGAGGAAGCGAAATTGCTTGCCGAGATGAGTAAGCGGCCGTTGGCAAAGCAATTGGTCCAACGTTACCTCGAAACGACCTTGCCCGAGCTAGCAGATTTCGCCGAGGAACGCTCTGTCGATGCAGTTGGCTCGTGGGTTGTCATTCGTGTCGGCACCTCCAAACCGAACTAAGCATCACGATTAATTCAGCGAGTATCGGCCACGAGGATGTTCCTATCACAGGATGTTCCTATCACAGGATGTCCCTATCACTGGATCCCCTATCACAGGATGTCCCTATCACAGGATGTCCCTATCACAGGATGCCCTGGCACAGGATGGCCCTATCACAGGATGTCCCTATCACAGGATGTCCCTATCACAGGATGCCCTTATCACAGGATGCCCTGGCACCGAGTTGCCGAGCTTCTCAATCAAACTTGCCGGAGTTGCCGTCTGTTGACCTGAGTTGACGTGGGCCGAACTTGGGCGGAGCGGACGCGATTCCTGACTGTGCGTCCAACACGACGAGGCTTGGCTGAGCAGGTTCGCTCACCAAGAAATAGCAGGGATCGTCATCAAATTCGCAAGTTCTCAAAAAGAACATTCTTTTGCTCAAATCCGGTTGCGTTTTTCGGTAAGATGTCGGTCTCCACTCGGCTGTGGATCTTCCTCCGAACACCGGAGACACGATCGCGAACTAGTGCTGCCGAGAGGAGCAAACGCTTCACCACGCCAGAGGATGGAACGTCGCTGCTAGCCGCTAGGCAACTGCGATTCAATGACGGATGAACTTGAGACCCAAGCTGCTCCCGATTCAAGTGCCGATCTTCATTCCCCAAGCCTCCTTCGCCCCATCCATTTTTCCGTAAGACATCAGCGTTACATGCGTGCGACAAACCGTCCACGCAACGAACACCAAAATGGCAACCCTCCATGACAGACCCAACCGATGACATCCAAGCCGTGCAGAAGCTCGGCCAAGCACGGGACGCGATCGTTGCTGAGTTACGCAAATCAATCGTTGGGATGGATGACGTCATCGAAGAGATGATGATCGCCATCTTTGCTCGCGGCCACTGCCTGCTGGTGGGTGTACCAGGGCTCGCCAAGACCTTGTTGGTCAGCTCACTCGCGAAAACGATGTCTCTGTCTTTTAAACGCATTCAGTTCACGCCAGATCTGATGCCGTCGGACATTACGGGGACGGAATTACTCCAAGAGGACCCCGAAACCCATGAGCGTCGATTCAAATTCCAGAAGGGTCCAGTTTTTACGAACCTGTTGCTCGCTGACGAGATCAACCGGACACCACCAAAGACTCAAGCGGCACTGCTAGAGGCGATGCAGGAGAAACGAGTCTCCTCCGGTGGCGAAGACTTCAAACTTGACGCACCGTTTTTCGTCCTTGCAACCCAGAACCCAATCGAGCAGGAAGGCACCTATCCCTTGCCGGAAGCCCAGCTCGACCGGTTCCTTTTCAACATTTTGGTCAAGTATCCAAGCCACAGCGAAGAACTTGACATCATGCGCAGTGTGACCACCGACGATGAGCCGGAACTAAAGGAAGTGGTAGACGGACCAACGATCGAAGAATTTCAGCATGTGGTTCGACGCATTCCCGTGGCTGATCATGTATTTCAATACGCCGCGGCACTGGTTCGTGCCACACGACCGGACGAGCCAGAATCTCCCGAATTTGTCAAAAAGCTGATGGCATGGGGCGCAGGTCCGCGAGCCTCACTCAACCTGATCGTGGCTGGCAAGGCGAGAGCCGCACTTCGTGGCCGCTGCCACGTGTCAGTCGATGACATCCGCGAACTTTGCCTGCCGGTTTTACGTCATCGCATTATCCCAAGCTTTGCGGCACGCTCTGAAGGCATGACCACCGATGATCTGATTGAAAAGCTAATCGCCGAGATACCATCCGACGAAACGCTACTTGCGCGGAAGACAGGCTGAACCGATGTCCGAGCATTTGCCGCAAACCAATTACCTTGACCCTGAGGTGCTACAGAAACTTGGGGACCTAGAACTCATCGCGCGGGAGGTGGTGGAAGGTCTGCGAGTGGGAAGTCATCGCAGTCAATTGCGTGGCTTCAGCACCGAATTCGCTCACCACCGACAATATGCACCCGGCGATGCGTTGCGCACGATCGACTGGCGTGTGTTTGGACGCACCGACCGTTACTACACCAAACTTTACGAAGCCGAAACTAATTTCGACTGCTACCTTTTAATGGATGCCAGCGCGTCCATGAATTACGCCTCGGGAAAAGTTAGCAAACTTGAATACGGCAAATTTCTGGCCGCTTCGCTGGCGTACACCGTACTGAAACAGCGTGATTCAGTAGGCCTATCGATCTTTGATTCGGAAGTCCGTGCCTATCTGCCGCCTCGATCTTCCATGGGGATCATCCTGCAGATCGATCAACTGTTGCGGGAGATTCAGCCAACACCTCGCAGCAGTATCGCCAAGCAGTTGCATGACATCGCGTTGATGATCAACCGCCGCTCTGTCATTGTCGTGATCTCCGATTTGCTTTCCGACGCGGAGGACATCTTAGCTGGGCTGGATCACCTCCGGTTCGATGGCCACAACGTCGTTGTGTTGCACACGCTTGATCCTTACGAGCTAGATTTTCCGTTTCAAGGCGCCTGGTGCTTTGAGGGACTTGAACAGGAAGAACCACTCACCACACAGGCAGAGCGAATACGAGCCGATTACCTCGCTAATTTCAACGCCTGGCTGGAAACGATTCGTAATGGATGCACGGCAAGCGGCATTGATTATGCAACCGTCAATACTTCGACGCCCCTCGACGAAGTGCTGAGCGAGTTTTTCTTTCAACGACAAGCAACAACACAAGCGGGAGCGGCACGGGGAGCCCGGCCGTGACTTTCCTGAATCCACTGCTACTGCTAGCGGGTTTGGGAGTGGCATTGCCGATCCTCGCCCACCTTTTGAATCGTCATCGCGTTCAGCACACCCCCTGGGCCGCGATGCAATTCCTGGACCGCAACGTGCGAGTTCGGTCGCGTCAATTACGACTGCGAGACCTGCTTTTACTTTGCCTGCGTTGCTTGGCTCTAATCCTGCTTGTGTTTGCTTTTGCGCGTCCCGCATGGCGAAACGGATTCGCGAAATGGATACCGGGTGAAGCTCGCGCCGGCGTTGTGGTTGGGCTGGATGTCTCGTTCAGCATGGAGCAAGGAGAAGCGGAAAACAATCGCTTCCAGCGGGCCCTGAACCAAGTGAGGGTCATCGGGCAACAGATGCAGGATGGTGATCCAATCTCTATCATCTTGTTAGGCGGGAAAAATAAAATCCTCTGTCGCAACATGGCCTTTGACCAACAACGCTTGGACGCATTGCTGCAAGAAACCAAAGTGTCGTCAACGATACTGAACCTCGATCAAGTTCCAAAACGACTGCAGGAACTGGTCGATGACATGAAGGCTCATCAGAAAGAGGTGTACTTCATCACGGATAATCAGGCTCGCGATTGGCAGCAAGTGTCCGCCCAATTTGACGATTCACTCGTCGACCTTCAGCGCAGTGCAAACCTATTTCTTGTTTCAGTGTCCGGCGAACCGACAAACTTAGCGGTCACAGATTTTAAGTTTGTTTCTGGTGCACTACGAAAAGGCACGATCGCACGCTACCAAGCGACGGTACGGAATTGCGGAATCGCACCCGTGACCAATGTCGAAGTTCAGTGTCGGGTCGAGGACATGCAGATCGACAGCAACACGATTCCCATCATCAATGCGGGGCGTTCAGAAACCGTTTCGCTTTTCGTTCCTTTTCACAATTCGGGGCCGACTCGTATTACCGCCAAGATCATTGGCGATTCCTTACTGACCGATAACGAGCGACGAGTTGTGGCAGTGGTTCGCGACCGTGTTTCTGTACTCTGCGTGGATGGCACCGATGGCGATGCTGGGCGTCTCGTGACCGCCGCATTGCTGGCCCGCGGCGATGGAGCCCAAGACGAAGACTACGTGGTCCGCTCCGTGCCCTGGCTCTCACTCCCATCTCAGTCGTTGGACGACGTTGACGTGATCATCCTCGCCGATCTCCCCGAAATCACCCCCGAACAGGCCCAGTTGCTGTCGAATCACGTTCGGCAAGGAAACGGTCTAGTCTGGTTCGCAGGAAGAGAGGTGAAACCGACTGCCTGGAACGAATACCTGGCAAGTGAAAACCGCCCCTTGCTTCCGGCTGAACTTGGGAACCCGGTCGACACCAGCACGGCCTTGGGTGCCGGCCGCCCCTTGGACGCTGCAATGCCAGACCACCCAGTCTGCTTGCCGTTGCGGTCGCTGCCAGAAGATCTTTTCAGTGAAACGCGATTCCTCCGGCGATTGGACGTTCAACCAACCTCCAACAGTTTTGCAGTTCTTCGTTTGGCGGGTGGCGGGGGCCCATTGCTGCTAGAACATTCGCTGGGTCGCGGACATGTATTTCAATTCACGACTTCAGCGGACACAAGCTGGAACAACATGGCTCTGACACCAGTTTTTCCGATGCTGATGCAGCAGATCGTGACCTACCTTGCAGGCCGAGAATACGAACGGCCGCGAATCGTTGGTGACCCGCTCTCGCTTTCCTACGTTGAACAACCTGACGCCAGTGATGCGGTCTTTGACTCTCCTTCAGGCGAAACAATTTCTGTTCCTGTTCAACAATATCGCAATCAATTCCTGGCGCTTCTCGAGAACGCCACCGAGGCTGGTTTCTACACGGCGCGGGTAAGTGTCCAATCGCCTGGCATGCCGGTGGCGGTCAACGTCGACTCCCAGGAATCAAATGTTGCTTCGCTCACAAACGCTGAATTGGAAACAAAACTCGCAGCAACGAATATCATCATCGCATCGTCAGCCACGGAACTGGCGTCAGCGATCAAGACAACGCGAACCGGACGTTCGTCTTGGCGGTATTTCATGCTTGCTGGTCTGATGCTGCTGTTAATTGAAACGCTTTGGTCCAGTCGGCTCAGCCAACAAAGACAAACTCGCAGCCAAGCAGACCGTCCGATCACAAACGCGGTCACAGGAGCACCCAATGCTTGAAGTGACTCCCGTTCTTGCCACCATCGAACGTCTATTCTGGGCACGCCCTATTTCTCCCAGTGTCTTGCTTGCGATTTCCGTAGCGGTCATGGGACTCAGCCTCTACCTGTACCGGCGGGCATGGGGATTACCACTTTGGTTGCGGGCAATCCTCGCCGCCTCCCGATTGCTAGTCCTGGCGATGGTTATCGCAACACTGCTGGAACCAACAGCCGTGGTGACTGAATCTCATACGCAGATCCGCAGCTTGCCAGTCTTGATTGATGACTCGGAGAGCATGTCCATGGTGGACCAACGCAAACGCACCGAGGATCTCGCTGACGCCGCAGCAGCCTTGGGCATGCTGTTGGCACAGGAAGGCACCGACATTGATCAATCGGTGATGCAGCTTGATGCCGGGCAGCGTCAGGCGATTGATGCCGCTTCACGACTTGACCTCGCTGAAGCAGTGGTCACCAAATCATCACGCCCTGTTTTCGAAACATTGGGCGAGTCACTTGAACTAAGCTACCACGCATTCGGCGACTCTCCACGCTTGCTAAGTGAGAACACGGTGGCGACCTCCAGCGATCTGGCGGGATTAAAAGCCACTGCGTCTCGAACCTCAATCGCAGCGTCACTCGAGGCGGTCGCCAACTCGGGCGGAATTGCCCCAGCCGGAATCGTGTTACTCTCGGATGGAATCGACAATACAACCTCCCAACGGTCCGAGTCAGTCCTAAGAGACCTCGGTGCACGTGGCATTCCTGTTTTCACTGTGCCGATCGGAATACCAGACCCCGATGATGTCGCGATCCGCAATCTCGTCATGCAAGAAGTCGCCTTCTCGGGTGACCGCGTACCGATCCGAGTTCAATTGCAATCGCGGGGTTACGAACGACGCACCGCGAGATTGGCAGTACTCCTGAATGGACGGCGTGTTTCGCAACGCACCATCCGCCTGCAGGGTGGCATACAGTTTGAAGACATCGACTTTCGCGTTGACCTTTACGAAAAAGGTGCAGCGCAAATTGCAGTCACCATCGAACCGTTTGATGACGAAGTTTCACTCGTCAATAATCGTGTGGAACGTAGCATCCGCGTCGTCAACGAAAAAATCAATGTCCTGTATATCGAGGGAAACTTTCGTTGGGAGTACCGCTACTTACATGCGATTCTGAAACGGGATCCACGGATCAATGCAACCTTCATCGCTTCGAATATGGGCCCGGAGTTGGCCCGTAATTCGCCCGAACATATCGAGCGTTTTCCGGACAAACCAGAGAAAGCCTTCGAATACGATCTCGTGATTCTGGGCGATGTCGATGCCGCCTTCTTTCGCCCCAAAGAATTGGATTTGCTGGAAGAACTGATCCGCGACCGCGGCGGATCGCTGCTAATGCTTTGCGGGCCAATGCATGCACCAGCTTCGTACGTCGACACCCCTGTCGAAACGATGCTGCCAATTCGGTTTGATCCAGAGGAAAAGTGGGACCAAGTTTCCGAATCGGTCTACCCGATCCTAACCGCGGAGGGCCGCAACAGCATGGTCATGACGCTGGAAAACGAGAAGGCAGAAAACGATCGAACCTGGAGTCGTGTTGCACCGCTCGACCAGCTCCCCCCACTAATCGGCCCCAAGCAGGGAGCCACCGTGCTGGCAACCCTGTCAGATGACAAGTCGCGAAACCAACGCCGCTACCCGTTGGTTGCCTGGCAACGATATGGAACGGGCAAATGTCTTTCGATTGCCACCGACCGACTTTGGCGACTGCGTTTCAAAACCGGCGACAAGTACCACTGGCGTGTTTGGTCGCAGTGCATCCAGTTCCTGACGCTTTCCCGACTGATGGGTGAGCACAAGCAGATTCGCCTAGAAACGGACCGTTCCATTTATTCAGCCGGCAGTCAAGTCCGGCTCTACGCTCATGTTCTTGACGAGAATTTTGAACCAGTTCTACGATCAAGCTTCAAAGTGGTCGGCAGCAACATCGACAACGAGAACGTGCAACAAACAGTCAACTTGCAACCGGACCGTTCGCAAGCGGGACTCTATGAAGGCTACTTTTCACCACCCACTGCGGGGCGTTACCGAGTCGAGGCCAACCAAGATGACCGTGAAGTCGCCAATACGATCGAGTTTCAGGTCACCGATATTCGGCAAGAACTGATTGACACAGATATGCGGGAAGAACATTTAACACGCATTGCCGAACTTACCGGCGGTGTCAGCCTGAGTGTCCGCGAACTTTCCAAGCTAACCACACTCGTGAATTCCGAACCGGTCACCACGACCGTACGCTCGGAGCGTCCGCTCTGGGATAATGGCTGGCTTGCGTTTGCGTTGGCTGGCTTGCTGGGTCTCGAATGGATCATGCGAAGGAGATATGACCTCCCATGAGCAAAACCAATAATCCAGGCCAACTGACTCAGCTTGACGCGCGGATGCACACCGTTTGGCAGCGTACGCAGATGCTGCACCTGATCGCTGGTATGCTTGCTTTCTTTCGCTGGGCCATCCCATTATTCCTGCTAGCAGTGGTCATTGACTGGATGACTTACATGCCAACGCTTGGCCGCGGCGTTGGTTTGATGCTCTTGCTAATTGTTTCGTTCTATAAAGCATGGCAACAAGGCTGGAAACACCTTCGTAGATTCAACGCCACATACACCGCGTTGCTGCTGGAAAAGCATCACGGTGGGCTTGAGAGCCTACTGGTATCGGCTGTCCAACTGCGGGAGACAAAATCAGATGTCTTGCGTGATCAAACTTGCCGACTGGCCGAAACGGCTGCAGTGGCCATCCAAGCCAAGCAGGCAGTTCCTTCCCGGCGTCTGCTGCGACCCGCCGCAGTTCTTTTCGTACTTGGATTGATCATCGGCGGTTTCGCAATCGCGGAGGGACCTTTCCTGCGAGTTGGCTTGACCCGAATTTTCATGCCTTGGATCGAGATTGCTTACCCCACAAAAACAAAGCTTAAGCTTGAAAAGGGTGAGTTGATTGTGAAGGAAGGCGAAGGTGCCGAAATTGTGATCGGCGTCTCAGGCGTCGTGCCTGAAACAGCGACACTCTTGCTGCGAACCGGCGAGGGGACCCCACGCGACTTGACACTTGAAATCACCGCGGGCGAATGCGTCTACACACTTGCCGCCGCGTCACGCGACTTTAGCTACCGAGTCAAAGCGGGTGACGCACGCAGCGATTGGCGAAGCGTAAGAGTGATCACGGCCCCGCGAATCGAACAAGCGGAAGTGATCCTTGAGTTTCCCACCTACTTACAGCGGCCAGCGGAAACCGTGAACGCATTGACCTTGACGGTCCCGGAGGACACCGCCGTCCAATGGCATTTAACCGTCGATCGACCAATTCGTGAAGCGGTCCTTCATCGCGATGGCGAGGACCCGCTGCCGTTGATCGTAAGTGAAGATGGACGCCAACTCACACTCAACGAAAAGGTCGATGCCTCACGCGGCTACAGCTTCGCGTGGACCGAAAAACAACATGGCTTCGACTTTGAAAGCCCGCGATACTATTTGCAGGTCGCTTCCGACCAACCACCGCAGGTCGAATTATCGTCTCCAGATGCCAACTTGAACGCCCTGCTCGGTCGTCAACTGGATCTCGCGGTACGAGCCCGCGATGACCATGGCATCGGCGAAACCACGATCACCTACCGAGTAAATTTGCGGCCCGCCAAAACCGTCGCACTCGACAACTCTGTCCTGGGTGGCATGGGTGAAGAAGCATTGGACTGGGACTATCGGGAAACCTTGCCTGATCTCAAGATCGGGGACTCAGTCACTTTCATCGTCGAAGTCGCCGACCGATACCCGGGAACGGACGGCCCCCACAGAGCCCGCTCTGAGACACGACGCATCACGTTCCTTTCCCGGGAGGAATACCTCGCACAGATCGAACGCAAAAAAGATCGAATTCTTTCCCAGGTCCGCAGCACCTACCGACAAGAACGGGCGGCCCACGAGTTGGTCCGAAACCTAAACGCTCGGGCAAACAGCTTTCTACAGACATGCCAGCTTGAAGCAATTCGACAAGAGATGCTGCGCCAACAAATCAAAGACACTGCTGCCGAATTGCAACTCTTGCTAGATGACCTTACTGCAAACAACGTCACCGACGCCGTGGAAGGGGAGACTCTGATACGCGTGCGGACCAGCCTGCAAACCATCGCCGAGACTCGCGTCGCGAAGGCAGCTTCGCTGCTGCGAGACCAAACCAACGCTGCCGCCACAGGGAAAGCAGACCCCACCGCCGCCATCCATGTCGTCAATCAATCCGCTCGGGACCTCGCAGAAATTGTCCTGCAACGCGGAATCGACTACGCCCGGGAAGTCTTCGCGCGCGAATCTCACATGCTGGCACGAGAACAGGCAACACTCCGTCTGCTCGTCACACAATCGCAATACAACGACGCGACGACTGATGCCACCCAGACGCAAATGCTCGCTGACCGGCAGCAAGAACTTGCCAACTGGACCAATGAATTGATCCTCGCTTTGCAGAATGGGATGCGTTACGACAAACGCCCGATCTCAGTACTCGGTTTGACACGCCGTATCAAAGAACTTCGCAACAGCGGTGCCGAAGCCAAAATGCTGCAAGCCGCAGACTTGATTCGCGCTGGCGAAAAGACTGAAGCAACAACCTTGCATACAGAAATCCTAGCGCCACTCTTGGCTGCCGAGTTCAGCATGCGGACCGGTTCAGAATACGCGGCCATCAGAAGCTTTGGCGAACAACTCGATTTGATCTTGAAGGATCAGCAAGCGCTGCGAAGTTCCTGCGCAAATTTAAACGCGGGAGAATTCAAAACTCAGACCGCTGATTTATTCGACCGGCAATCCGATCTCCAAGCCAGCCTCGCTCAGGCGCTGCTGCCGGTCGTCCCGACTCCCCGCCCCCGTCTATTCGACCAAAAATTTCGCGAACCTCCGCCTGTGAAGGAACGACGGGTCGCCGCAGAAGCGGCAGTTGCCAGCGCCTTGGAGGGACTAATTAACGGCCAACAAAGACAGACGCTCGAAGCACAACGCAACGCCGAACAACAACTCGCTGATCTTGCCAAGCTACTGAAAGAATCTGCTTTAGAGATAAGCCTGCGCACCGAAGGGCTCAATTTGCTCGTATCCATAGCGACCGAGCGGGTCACCCAGATCGAAGATTACGAGGCACGGCAAATTGTGCTCCTCGAACAAACGGAGGAATCAGCCCTCGACGAATTAAAATCCGAACCGCTGGTCGAACCACAAACGTTTCTTGCAGAGGAGGTTGCTGAATTCGCAACCGAATTACGCTCAAAATACCAAGCTGACAAAGATGTCTTGCCATTGCTAAGTCGGCTCGACCAATTAACAGTCGTCCACGAATCAGCGGTCAAAATGCTCGCCGAGAACCGTGCCGAAGACGCCCTCGAACACCAAGAAGTTGCTGCCGACTTGCTCGCGGACGCTCTCGCAATTGCCCAGGCACAATCCGCACGCCTCGCTCTCTTGCAAGGACTCCAATCTTTCCAGCGTTCGGTCGGAACAGCAAACCAATGGATGATCGACATCGTTGCTGAACAGAATGACCTGGTCATCGCGACCAAGGCGGCCACCCCAGAAACTGGAACAGCGATCATTCCGGCCATGAACAACTTGCGTCAATGTTTGACTGACATCGCGCCTGTGCTTGATCTCGTTGCAGGGCGGCTCGATGCGGGTACCCCGCTGGTTTTCGCCGAAACAGATTTGGAAGACGCCGCTTTTGCGATTGAGGATGAGGACTATTTGGATGCAGCCGATGCACAAGAAGTGGCAGCAGAATCGCTCGCTGAGGTGCAAGGACTCGTCGCGGCTGTTCAACAACAAACCGGCTATGTCGCCGAAATTGTTGAGTTTCTACACACAGCTCACTCGGAAGTCGCCCTGCTCGCTTTTCAGCAAGAACAATTCAAACGGCAAGTAATGCTCACAATTCAGCGAAGCACCGCAGACGGACAACTTGCACCCGAATTATTGTCAGTCCAAGACACTCTTCAAGCAGAAACAGAAAAAAGTGGTCGCCAACTGGAACTGGTCACTGGGATAGCAACGCACGCCACCGCAGGACAGCAAATGCGTGAAGCCTATCTGTTCTTGAAATCAGAAGAACCTGACGAGGCGATTGCTCAGATGGAACTTGCCGAAGCGGCTCTTAACGAAACCGCAGAAGAGTTATTCTTGGTGATCACAATGTTGCACGGACTGCCAAGCATCGAGGTATTCAGTTATTCGCCAGAAGAACTCGTTCTCCTTCTCGAAGTGCTCAGTTTCGCCAGTGACCAACGAGCAATTTCCCGCCAAACAGAAGTTGCCGAGATGACTGAGTTGGCAGCGTTAGCCGTCAAACAGGCCACAATTGAAAAAGCAAGCACCAAGGCGTTGCGGCTCGATCCGCCGCATCCTCTCTTGGTGAAAGCCCAGCAGCAAATCGCCGCCGCGACAACCGCCATGCAATCATCTGACCGAGACCAAGCCCGCCGCAGCCAGGATGCAGCCGACCAATCACTGCGGCAATTCATCATTGACCAAGCTTTGGTTTTAGAAACGGCGATGGGAGCCTCGGCCTCCAGCGATGATCCGGTACTGACCGAGGCAGAGACAGACGACCTGAGTGTTTCGGTTGCCAACTTCGTTTCTGACTTTGTGAGTGGGGAGGCCCCTAAGGATCAGCGAACCGAATGGGAAGTTTTGGGCAACCGCAATCGCGCTGCCCTCAACCAAAACTTCGCTCGCGAGCTGCCCCTTGAGTACCGTGGAACACTTAAGGATTACTACGAAAGGGTTGCAAAATGAATTTACATTTCCGACACCTGACGGCAACCCTGATACTGACCGTTTTGCAACCGCTACAGTTGATCGGGCAAGATCCTCCTGAAACGCAACCGACTGTTGAAATCGATCGCAACCAGGATGCTGAGGGAGCACCAGAACTGACGGAGGCCGCCGACAAAGCCATCGAACGCGGTCTTCAGTACCTGCTGAAAACACAAAACAAGAATGGCTCGTGGACCGCGGAAGGTGGCGCAATTGACATTGGCGGCACTTCGCTTGGGCTGATGGCATTCATGGTGAAAGGCCACTTTCCCGGATTCGGTCGACATGGGGCTGCACTCGATCGTGCCAAGGACTACTTGCTTCAACAAGCAGAGGAGTCGCCCGCTGGTGTCATGGGAAGCATGTACGAGCACGGCCTGTTTACGCTCGCCATGTCAGAACTATGGGGAATGACCAAGGATGTCGAGGACAATCAAAAGATCCAAGATGCCTTGGAGCGGGCTGTGCAAATCATCCTGCGAGCACAAAGCCCACTTGGTGGATGGCGATACGCGGCACGTCCCGACGCCGGACAAGATACTTCGGTGACAGCCATGGTTTTCGTTTCTCTAGCCTCCGCTCGCCAGGCGGGGATTCTGGTGCCGACCGAAACCATCGACCGAGTCGTGAATTACTTGCGTGAACAAGTCTGGAATGAGGCTACCGGTGGATTCGGCTACCAAGGTAACGGCGGAACCACCATCGCCTGCACCGCCGGCGGAGCCTACGCCGCACAGCTTTGCGGAAAACGTGATACCGAGTGGGTCGCCGCTGCGATTCGACAGCTCGAAAACAACCCCAAGGTGTTCAATCGAAAAGAACTCGGGCACTTTTACTACGCGCACTATTACGCCGTCCAAGCGATGGTCCAAGCTGGTGGAGATCACTATTCCAACTGGTATCCGAAGATCAGGGATGTTCTGATCGGCCTCCAAAAATCCGATGGTTCATGGAACGAGGGCGAGAAAGAACCGCACCCCCATAAAACACCGATGGCAATCATCATCCTCGGCACACCACACCGATACATTCCCGTCTACCAGAGATAACCCGTCTACCAACGCGGACTGAACTCCAACGCGGACTGAACTCCAACCCAGATTGCGTTCGACGCTATCCGCTCGACTTGCAGCGTTACAATTCAGACAGCACTGCTTGAATCAAATGGCACAGAGAAGAACGATGAGAACAAAATCACACCCCTCGATCTTCCCACAGGGTGCTGTCCACTCGAGCATTGTGCTATTACAAACCGTCTTGCTGGGCACTCTCTTGCTGGGCACTCTTGGATCAACGCAGTACGCCACTGCGCAGCAGACCGAGGAAGTCGTGCTAACCGGCCAGGGTGAAGAGCTGCTCGCAAAATATAACGCGATGCTCGAATCGCTTACAACGGAGATTGCCGATTCTCTGCCAGCCATCGATTCGCAGCGTCGCGAATCCTTCCTGACATCCCGAACCGCATTGGCGGGAATCAAAGATCCAGGGGAAGCTACAAATCAGGCCGCCCGCCGAATTCATGAAATCAAAAAGGCGGAATCGGAAGCCGATGCATTGCTCGCAGCCAGAGCAATTCTGGCGGAAGTGAACCGTTTCCTATCGAGTGCTTCGCTTGATTCCAAACTAATCGCAGCCGCAATACTCCGAAACGCTACGCCCCGCGGGCTCGCTGAATTTGCCCAACAAGGAGCGACCGAGGAGGCTTTGCTTGAACAGCTTTTCGCCGATGAAGCGTTGATGAAACAAATGCTCATCGCGGGAGGCGCTAATGGCGGCGAATATGGCGAAGCGATGCAAGTCTACACCACGATTCTTGCCAAGAGTGAACGGGCCCGCGACGTCGGCAGCATCTTCCAACGACTCGCATTGGGCACAGCGCTTCACATGCCGTGGCTGCCCGGTCATCAGAAAGGTGGAATCCACAACATCGTCTACCGCACCCAGACCACCATCGATCAAGTCGAACGTTATCAACATTACGAACAAGCTTATCTCGACGGTGAACTTGACCCTGCTTTCAAAGACATGAACACCTGGGAGTGCCGCTTCATCACCGACGATCCCTACAGCAATGAAGATTTGGCATGGATGCGTCAGATGATGCGAACCTATCGTCCGGATCACATTACCAATCCCGATTACAAATGGCGTTTTGTCCGAATCGTTAAGAGTGATGTGCCCTATGTCAGCCCCACTTCGGATCCATCGCTCGGAACTCCAGCACAACAACACATCGCACTCGGAGGCATCTGCGGGCGGCGGGCGTTCTACGGTCGGTTGGCCTGCCGAGCATTTGGCATTCCATCCCGAGCATCCACGCAAACCGGTCACGGTGCCATGAGTCACTGGACGCCCGACGGCTGGGTGGTTTGCCTCGGGGCTTGGTGGTCAATGGCATGGTGCGGACCTCAAGGGGGACTCGATTTCTTATTGGATTCGCAAGCGCGTGAGCAAACCGCCGACTACATGCAGGTGTTGCGTTTGCAATGGATCGGTGACGCCCTCGCCGAGCCAGACGTGAGTATTCGCCACGGGCAGTATGGTCAGGGTGGTGGTTTTTGGGATGGGCTTGCCTTCTACAAAAAGCGAGCCATCGTCGAAGATGCCGAAGTCGAAGCGCTCGAATTGGCCGGCGGGATGAAACTGGGTGAATCAGATGAATTGCTGGGCGATGAAACGGCAGAAGAGATCGAGATCCCCGAAGCCGATCGCACCATCGCCGTCGGTGATAACGGAATCATCACGATCCCCGCTGCCGCTTGTGACCGACCAACCAACAGCACCGACAAAGTTGGCTTCATGAAAGGCTGGGATGGTGGTACCCAGATCCATTACGGTCGTTTGGGGCAACGCCCTGAATTGATTCGCTACACCGTCGAGGCTCCGGCTGCGGGCACTTACGAACTGGTAGCAAAAGTTGCAACAGTCTCGCCTAAACAAGTTGCCATTTTGCGATTGAATCGCCGCACACTTCTCGATATCCCACTTCCCTATACCAAGGGACTGTGGCAGGAAACCGAACCACTGAAAGTCGAATTGAAAGAGGGACGCAACTCAATCATGCTGACGACACGGGCCCCCAACCGCGGAATCACGATCAAAGAATTCCGACTTCAGCCAATCAAGTGATCGCACATACTTTCGTGAGATGAGAATGAGAAGATACAGCGAAATGAAGCTGACGATCTCGCTAGCTGCATCCTTATGCGCGGCGATTGCTTGCACAACACACAGCGGTATTGCGAATGCCCAAACAGGCAAGACTCAAGTGCCACCGGCAGAGATCGCAGCATTACAGCAAGCGCTCGCCGCCCCCGGCAATGAATCGTCTGCAGCCCGTCAAAGACTGGCGACCAAGCGGATCGTGCGGGACTGCGACAAACTGATTGATGCTCACCCAACTGCACCCAATCGCTTCGAAGTCCTGAGCATCTTGTTCGACGCCCAGAAGCGTTTGTTTGCAATGGATGACTCGTCACGAAATCGCGCTGCGATTCTCGAGACCGGAAAAGAGTTGATGAAAGCACCTGACGAATACGCGGCCTTGCGTCTTGATGCGGATCTTCTGATTACCCAGACCGAAGCGGCCAGAAAGGGAGCCGATCCGGGCGCTCGGTTGGCGGCCCTTCTGCCGATGGTGGCCCGCTATGAGGGTACTCCCGGTGAGGCAAAGATGCTTCGAGTTGCCATGGTCATGGCCCTCGAAACTGGTGACCCCAAGGTGATCAAAAATCTTCGCCGCCAGATGGCGGTGCGGTTCGCCGGAGATACCGAAATGATCAACTTCCAACGGGATAAGCTGGGTGGTCAGGTCTTCGGTGCGCCCTTCTGTGGCAGCTTCAAGCGAACCGACGGGACCGTGATGCAACTGCCTGCCGACGTGCTAGGCAAAACCACCATTCTATATTTTTGGTCACAAGAAGATCCAACCAGCGACCATCTTCAACGACTTGCTGCCGCCTGGCAAGAGAAACGAAGCGAAGTCGGCGACAGACTTCAAATCGTCAGCTTCAACGTCGACGAACTACCCGACGCCGGTGAAAAAACCCTCCGCGACCTCGGCGTGGAATGGCCTGCACTGCATCTTCCGGGTGGACGAAACAACGCACTCTACAAAACATTCCCCAAGCGAGATCCCTACATGATGACCATGTCGCCAACCGGCTACGTGGCATTGATCATGTCAGGAGCGACTCGAAAACGGGCAAGCGATAACGGTAAAACCGATTTCGATCGCTGGTTTCAATCATCATTAGCCAGGGACTGGAGCCGACCACGGTACATCACGCAACTCAATTCGATCTTTGCCGGTGACTTTTTGGTCGTCGACCCGCAGGATCCGTTTGATCCAGCACTGCCGCCCGAAATCAAGGCGCTGTCCATTGATCCAAAGCCGCTGGCCAGGACTTCGGCCTCAGTCCCCGAGGAAACACTTCGCGCGATCCAAGCCTGCTTGCCCGCGCCACCGATTCGCTATCGGATGTCAGCACAGGAAATCCGTTCTGCATACGAAAGATCTGATCAACTTTGTGCCAAAGCGATTGCAGATCACCCCGCTGCGCCCGACCTCTGGATCGTTCGAAATCGACGCATCATCGCTCAACTAGGACTCTGGAAATTGACCAGTGACCAAAAACACTACCTGCAAGCAGTGGAACAGGCAAAAGCCGCGTTAGCCGCGGAGATGCCAACAGGCACAGACGTCGCCGCCCGCTTCTGCCTGGCAAAGGAAGCCCTGCGAATACCAGCAGCGGATGGGCAACAAATAATCACCGATTTCGTTAAATCAATGGGTGGCGAAAATGCGTCTGGCCCCACTCTCGCCGCTGCAGCAATGCTCGCCCTCGACATCGCCGATCGTGGACTGAACGAAGAATACCGCCAGCGGATCCTGGAAAAACACGCCACTCAACCGATGATGTGGACCTTCGTTTCCTTCCTGCTGGACCGCGAACATCAATACTGGTTGTTCCGTGTTCCATTCACTGCTGGTTGGTCCTACGGCCGACAACACCAATGGCTGCTTTCTCGCGGATATCCCGATGCTGTTGAACGTCATATCGATGCGGAACTCGTGACGCTTGATGGAAAACCCTATCGACTCCCCGAGGACAGCCTTGGCAAGTGGACCATCGTTCTATTTACAGGCAACTGGCTAAAGCAAGAAAAGTCTCCGATGCCAAGCGTGGTGACACGGTATCTAAATCCCTACCTCGAAAAGAGGGGCCGCGACGATGTTCAAGTGATCGTTGCCGTTTTGGATGAAGAGGTGGCGGATCTTGAAGCCTCTCTCAAAGAGACACCCCTGAATTGCGAGACAATGCTCGTTCCCGGAGGACTCACAAACCCTCTGACGCGACAATGGAATGTTGTAGACGAAGACCAACAGCCCAGTGCGTTAGTTCTGCGTCCGGATGGCAAGATCGCGATCGCCATGTCGGGGCTGACCATGAGCCGAGCGAAGCCCGAACTGATCATGAACCTCATTGACCGGCAAGATGAGCAAACCGTAATCGACCTGCTGGAACGTGGTGAAACCGAAAAGGCTGCCGAGTTCATCTTTCAAGTCGCCCCACCTTTTGACCCCGAGGCAGTCGACGAGAAAGGCAGAAAGCTGAAGGAACCAGTGTTCAACTACGTCCACCTACGGGCGCGAGCTCGTGTCTACGCCGCCATGAACAATTGGAATGCGGCCTTGGCTGATGCAGAGGAAGCCGTGAAATTCCTGACCGCCAAGGGAGGCTGGATGAGCATGCGCCCAGATGATCTGGATCAAGCCGAAACATTGCTCGCTGACATCCGCAAAATGCAAAACGCCGCGACGCAATAAAAACGAATTCCACGATGTCCATGGATGCGGTGCTAGCAGACCCGCTGAAACCACTGCTCCGAATCTCACACCCGATCAGTTGTTCCAAAGCTGTTGGAAACACGGCAAACTGAACGTCCCGTAATCTCTCGATAGCGTTAAGATGCAAAAGAAAGCCTTGCCAACTACCGTCATCGCGATCGTCGCCATTCTTTTAATAACAGCGATCCCGGTATCGCGGGCGATAGCTCTAGATTCCCCCGTCGGTCACCACCTTTTTATTCTCTCAGGCCAATCAAACATGGTAGGAATGGATCCCACCGTCTCATTCACACCCACCGTGAACAAGGCACTGGGGAAGGATCGCGTGCTCGTGGTCAAAGATGCTGCCAGCGGACAATCGATTCGCAGTTGGTGCAAGTCAAACCATGAATTCCCGCCACCAACCACCGGTCGGGTGCCGAAGACCAGAGGTGAGCTATACGGTCGCCTGTTGAAAAGAACACAAGCCGCGATGGCTGACAAGACACTCCAGACCGTCACACTCGTGTGGATGCAGGGCGAATCCGATTTGAACAATACGGCATACGATGCTTACCTGTCCGAATTGCTAGAACAGTTGAAGTCCGATCTGAATGCCGAGAGCATTAACCTTGTCATCGGAAGAATCAGTGATCACGGACTCGATCGCCAGAAAAGGCTCGAGGGTCGCTTGAATATCCGCAAGGTCCAGCAGGAATTCGCGGACGCAGACGCACAACGAGCTTGGGTCAACACCGACGATTTGAATGATCGAATCGATCAGGGAAAAACCATTCACGACCTGCATTATCATGCGGTCGGCTACCAAATTCTTGGGAAACGGTTTGCCGAAAAGGCGATCGAATTGATCGACAACAAGGACGACCGTCATTCGCAATCGCCGAGGTGAATTCGACGACCTGCCAGTCTTCACCATTGATGATGAAGACTGGGAGACCAATCAACCTCAGCAAGCGGGCGGCAGACGGTAATCCACGATCCATCCCTGCTTCTTGACCAATTATCCCTGCTTCTTGACCAGTTATCCCTGCTTCTTGACTAGTTATCCCTGCTTCTTGACTAGTCATCCCGGGTCGCAGAACTCACATTCATGATGCGAAAAACTCGAGGTGCGAACGCGTTGCAGATTCGCGACCACCTCGCGGAACTCAATTTCTCCGAGCGTTACCGAAACCGGATCGAAAGGCCAGTACCAGTCAAAAAGTCCTCGGCTTCCTCATTGAGCCCAAACCCTGCCCGAACATCCCATTGAATGTTATCACTAATCAAATACGTGAACCCGCCATTCAAGTAATGCTCGACGCCATCAGTGTCAGCATTGTCGGGAAAAAACGCGTACCACTCTAAGTAGCAGCCTACCTCATCGGTAATGCTTTTTCCCGATGCAATGGATTGCGCCCACTGTGTGTATTCTTTTCCAGAGCCACTATCAATGGTTCGATTGAATTGCGTGCTTCCCGCCAAGCTAACCGAATCATTCAGTTCCCAACTGTAAAGCCAGTTAGTACCAAACAGCGCTTGACCATCTGTAAATGCAGCACTGCCAGTATCGAGCGTCGCCTGAGGAAGGATGGACATTTCTGGCAGCCAGCCATCTTGCGGCGTCAAACCAATCTTGGCACCAATGTACAAATCTTCGCTTCCGTTGACCGTCGTAATGTTGTTGTTGACCGAAGCCGCGTTGTACGCAACACGTAACTCAAGCCAATCGCGAAACACGCCTTGTCGAAGCAACACCTCAGGATAGGAATGGGACTGCGTACGTGTTCCGTTTGCTTTGTCTGAAAAATAGGTATAGCCAAGCTCGAACTGGGTCACACCTCGACCAACCGTACTACTCGCCTCGGTGAAATCAGGGCGGTCAGTTACCAACGGATCGCACAGATCCAAACGCAAATCAGCAGAATCTTGACACGGCCATGTGAACAGGAACGACCGGCATGTCAAACGCTGTGGCTTAGCGTGCTGCTTGCAACACTTGCCACAATGCGGGTTGGCACACTCGCTGTAAAGCAACGAAGAATCGGCCGTTGGCTCAGTCGCTTGCAAACCTCCACCGACCCACATCGGCTCCGCTCCCCGCACCACTCCCGGAAGCGTTGAAGGCTGCTGCCCAACTACAATGCTGTTCAAAGATGTCACTGTGGTGATCGCTACAAAGAGCACAACTGTAAACTTATTCACTTCCAAAAACAGTTTCATTTTCCACCCGCAGCAATGTGATTCTTGACTCTCGATGTATCGTCAAAAATCCAACCACCCCTCTACGATCATCGAATCCACACCAGCAGTTTGCTGGAAACGTGATTTCAAGCCCTCAAAACCAATGCTCGTGTACCAAAACCAACCCCCAGAAAGATCGGTCACCCAGAACGAACCTATCCGCGTGTCAGGTTGATGCCCCCAGTGATTGTTCAATCTTTATTCACCGACATGCATGATGAAAAAGATCAGTCAATCCGATGCACTCACACGAACACGATGTGGAACAAGCATTCGCAGAGCAGCCACAAAACCACCAAATGGGTGGATTCTCAGAAGATGCCTCGGCGGCTAGGGCCAAGTCTGAACCAAAGCACTCGTCGACTTCACACCAAACCCATGTTGTTGCGTTGTCGCGAATGGAGCGGCACTGCAAAGATCACGGCTCACACAAACCCAGCCTCGCCTCAAAACGCATTCGCCTCAAAACGCATTCGCCTCAAAACAGGCAATGAATTACTGGGATACAGCGGGAAAGCAACTGCGTGACAGGTCTCTGAAAGACTGGTTTCTGTAAGCATCCTTTCAGAAGAACGCCCCTGAGAGAGTCTCTTACAAAGGGACTGAAGACGAGAGTGGAGAACTTTCACCACCGCTGCCTCAGGAAGCGGCGACAGCTTCTTCGTGGTTCAAGTAGTGCCTGGTAATGAAATCAGTTTGAATCCAAAGCAGCTTACTGAATGCCTTTACGGTCTTTTTCATCACCTGTTTATCGAGTGGTGAATCCAAAATGAGGTCGTTCAACAGATCGCTGATCAGCCCCATCAACGCACTCATTTGGATCAGCGGTATCTCGATCTCTTTGCTTCCCGCCTTTGTGGTGTGTATCTTCCCGACCATATCCAAGTAGAGGACCATTTTCTCATCATAGGAACGACCGATCAGCTGCACAAAATAGCGGTTCAGGTGATCCATGCGAAACTTGATCTGAGGATCATCGAAATCGATCTTTTCGAGACAACCAGATACGCCGCCCTTGTACCCATGCTGCCGGGGTACGAAGTGTCTTGCCGTTGCGTCATAACGCAGCAATTGCTTGTAAGTTTGGTTGACCAGATCTGGAATTTTTGGACCGAGATGCGGCGCAAAGGCTTGGATCGCAGCCGCATCCTCGGACGTAAACCCAATAAACTCCGCCAAAAAATCGAAGCGATATTTGGAATCTACTTCAAGCCGCTCTTCGTCAATTTGTTGCATATTCGCCATCAGAATGAAGGCCCCCTCGTTAAACCGCTAATTGAATAAGTTCAGCAGGCGGCTCGGACTCGATGATCTTTAGGTCAAAGCGGTCCTGCAAGATTTTGAAAATCGCAGGACTGACGAACGCTGGCGGGACGGGCCCAACGCGAATCCCCTTCACGTCCAACGCGAAGAGACTCAGCAGAACTGCGACTGCTTTTTGCTCAAACCACGAAAGCACAATCTCAAGTGGCAAATCGTTTACACTGCATTCAAATGCATTGGATAAAGCAAGTGCGACTTGAACCGCACCAAAAGCGTCATTGCACTGCCCCATGTCGAGGAATCGCGGTAACCCGGCAACCGTGCCGTAGTCGTGATTCCGAATACGATACTTACCACACCCAAGCGTCAAGATTATCGACTCTTTCGGTGCCGATTCCGCCAACTCGGTGTAGTAGCTCCGACCGCTTTCAGCACCATCACAACCGCCAATCAGATAGAACCGCTTAATTTCGCCAGCCTTGACTGCGTCGACGATCTTATCAGCAACCCCCAAGATCACGCTGTGGTGGAACCCAATCGTTGACTCGCGGACCTTGTTCTCGGACAACGGTGCACACTGTTTTGCTTTTTCGATCACCGCCGAGAAATCGTTTCCCGCAAGTCGTGTCCCGCCGGGTACTGCTGTAATTCGCGTGGTAAATAACCGGCTTGCGTAGGAATCCGGCGGAATCAGAACGCAGTTCGTCGTCCCAAGTATCGGGCCGGAAAACATCGGAAACTCCCAATGTTGATTTTGCCACGGCCCGCCAAAATGCCCGGCTAGATGGGGGTGCTTCTTCAGTTCCGGATAGCTGTGAGCAGGCAACATCTCACCATGGGTGTAAACATTGATGCCTTGACCTGCCGACTGATCCAACAAGTCGGCAAGATCAACCATATCATGTCCCGTCACAAGGATCCCCGGCCCCTCTTTGGTGCCCTCGTAAACAGTTGTTGGTTCCGGTTTGCCGAAACGTTCGACATGCCCTTCGTCCAACATCTCCATGACGCGAATGTTCTGCCGACCGCACTCCAGAACCATCTCCAGTAAGCTCTCGAGTTCGAAGTTGACATTCGTAACGGTTGCGAACAACGCTTCTTCAATGAATGCGCTGACTGCTTCGTCAGACTTCCCCAATGGCCTCGCATGATGTGCATAGGATGCCATCCCTTTGAGACCGTACAGCAATATTTCCTGCAACGACTGCATGTCCTCGTCTTTGCCGCAGACCCCGATGTCGGTGCAGCCAGTGCCATTCTGAGTTTGCTCACATTGGTTGCAGAACATGATTAAAGATTCTCTGAAAAAGGGATCTGTCTGATTTCCGAGGTGGAGCTCCAAATCCTATCCCTGTCAATTCTGCCTGTCAAGGTATACTTCTCTGCTTTATGAACGTTGACACCGACTCGCGGGGAAAACCGAGCATTTGAATCGAACCTCGCGAACCATGGCGTTGATCGATGACCAAACACGCCTAGAAATTCACGACGCCTCGGTGGCACAAACCAAACGGACAGTCTGCCCGCCGTTTCAACACACATTCACACAAAGTCCCCAGCGATCTCCTCAGTTCAACGTGGATTCGCATCAGGAACAACGACGTCGCCAAACGAGCTTCGCCACGAAGCACCTGCGACTACCGAACACCCCATCGGGCAGGATCGCAATTTACCTTTCCGATGCAGGGCCATCTCAGAGGTCAAAAGAGATCGGGGCATCAATCAAAACAGGCGACGGAACAACCATTCCCATTGCTCCCGCTAGACGGGCGTAGTTCAATCTCAAGCTGCTCCATAGAAATCGGTTGTTCAGCAGCCGAGCGGTTCACCCCTGCCACGCACCCGACACCCGGCACGCGTGGTGATCAACAAGAAGAACGCAGCAATTGCTCGCAGAAAACATTTGAAACCGTAGCGAGCGAGCTTGTCAAAGAATCGCGTTCCAATCTTTCCAATACGGGCGACGATAACCACAATGAACTGCAAAGGGCAAAGCAAACCAGAGAGTGCTCGGCGGATGACTGCAACAAAGTCGCTCCGCGCGGCAACAAGAAACTGCCAAGTTTGACAGCAGCGTCAGGCCCTCACAAAGAAAAAACTCTGGCGGGTGCGGAACCGGTTCAAATCAAGATCACGATCGGCCCCGCCACGTGCTCTCGAGAGTCGAGAGCGATTCGTAAGTTTGGCCAATAAACGGACGACCGACAGACCGACGGTCTGGATTTTCCTCGAGCGCCGTGTAATCCGCTGCTGCGCCGTGTAATCAGCTGCTGTGCCGCGTGATCAGCTGAAGCTGTGCCGAGCTTGTGACTCGGCATCACCCCCAGTAACCGGACCGATAGGGAGCAGTTGCTCGTTAGCGAAGAAGTCGAAATGGTTTGATTTGCACGTTCGGTAGACCAGCCAGCCGCAACCACCCAGACTTCGCGTTTTTACCCATCACGACAACCGTCGCCTCTGCAACCCGAACCTGCAATTGCTGTGACGTACCGATCAGAGCCGCATTCACACGTGCTGCATTCAATCGCAGGCTGCCGAGGCCGCGTACTACGCGGAGCATCGAACGAGCACCTTTCGTCGACGCAACGTTTACGACGATCAAGCCATTTTCCGCAGTCACGGTTACCGGCTGACCGTCCAACTCGCACTCGAGCGCGGCTTCCAGGCCGATGGCGAATTTCCGAGACACTACTTGGACGTCGCAGAAGCGTTGTTCGTTGAAACTCGCACGACACCGTTCATTTTCCAGCGAGCGTGCGAAGCATCGTTCGCTGTTGAACTTGGAATGAAAAGTTCAAATTCGTCAAATGCATAACTGATCTCGGCATCGCGGCCGGTCAGCTTGTCGTACAGCCCAATTGCCAATTCAGGCCAGTTATTCGTATCGTTTTCGGTGGTCATCTTTTTGTCCTGTGGAGCGAGTATCGTTTCGACACAGGACTCTAGCAACGCGACAACCCGAACGTGAAATAACCGCAAACTTTCAAGCCCCACAACGAACTGCATCACCAGTTCGCTTCGACAATTCAATCCGCTAGTTCACTTCGCCATGCATTCAGTTTGCCTTCGATAAAGCTGACAATCTGTTGCTGTTGTTGGTTCCCACGGCCCTCGATCACGATCGGCTCGCCGAAGGCAAAACGAACAGTTTTGCTCGGGTCGATGCGGCCGAAATCCTTGAGTTTTTTCCCATTTCCCCAAGCGTCGGTAATCAGTGCAATCGGGATCACTGGCACCTGAGCCCGCAGCGCAAGCTTCACACCGATCGAATTGAAATGGGAAGGATCGAACGCCTGACTGCGCGTCGTTTGGGGAAACACGACAATCGAAATTCCATTCTCGATCCGCTCCACCCCACCCTTCATCACTGTTTTAAGATCCTCACGCGAATTATCACGTGAGACGGCGATTGGATCTCGCGCCCGAACAATATGGCGAAACACCGGGTACTCGAGCAAACTTTGCTTCACCACGAAAGTGACATCACAGACTGGCTGAATGATGGAGGGCAGTACAATCGTTTCCAACATGCTCATGTGATTGCCAACAAACACACAGGGAGAATCTAATTCCCGGATGTGCTCCACACCACTGATTTCTGTTTTAACGCCAACAGACTCAAGCGATTCGAGCACCTTAAAGCTAGTCCGACTCCACTCCATGCTGTCGTACTTTCCGCGGCGAGCCTTGGCACTTGACCGCACGACATTGCTAATGAATTGAAAATAGAAACTACCCGTCGGAAAGGTCCGTGAAAACCAAGACGTACGGCGTGACGGGGTCACGTAGTCGTCGCCCTGATAAGAGAGAAGTTCGTGACCAGATTTCGGCTGCTTGGATGACATGATCAGTGGTTAAAAAAGTTCGCAGGATGCATTAGCAAGGCCACGGTGCCCAATCGGCTATTGGCCGACATTGTAGCCCGCCCCGGCCGATGCGCGGACGCACCTTCGATGAAACACCCTTCCACTGATTCTCAAGTTGCCAAATCGCCTACCCAAAACGTGTTTTACGAAAACCTCAAGGTGACTCGAAAACCGGGACCTGCAATCACAGGCAACCTGATTGAAGATCAACTGACGCATCCCCGACCACAACTGCTGCTGAGACGCCTCCATCGCGCGCCTCGAATGACGATTGGCAGCTAGAATAATGCCGGCATTCCTATGCCAAGAAACGAATAAGCCATTGCCCAACCGCCAAGCCCCCCAGCATGCGATGAAGAATACAATTGCCCCACTTAGTGCAATCCAAGCCGCCGCAGTCTTCCTCACGCTGACCACGTGCTTGGGAAAAACGGTGGCGGAAGATACATTTCGCGTCCTTTGTTACAACATCCACTATGGCCAAGGAACCGACGGCGAGTACAACGTCGAACGACTGGCAAACGTCATCAAACAAACCAAGCCTGATCTGGTCGCGCTGCAAGAAGTAGACGTTGGAGTGAAACGATCAGGTCGAATCCACCAAGCCCGTCAATTGGCCGAACTTACTGGAATGGCGGTGCGATTTGGCCCCACACAACATTTCGAAGGCGGATTATTCGGGAACGCAGTATTGACGCGACATCAGATTCTCGATGTGTCGATTCACCCGCTGCCGTACTCCGAAAGCACTCCAGAAAGAACGACTTACCCGCGAGCCGCAATCGCCGTCACGGTCCGTGCACCGAGTGGTCAGCCACTGCGTTTCATCAGCACCCACTTTCAACACAACGTTCCGGAAGATCGTGCCGCAGAGGCTTCGGCAATCAACAGCTTATTTGCAAACGAGAACGAAACGATCCCCACGATCCTCGCTGGCGACATGAACGCACCGCCACAAGCCGAGCCGATCAAAGTTTTACTCAAAAAATGGAAAGTCGCTCTCGAAGACCCACCGGCACCATCGGCACCAGCGATCACACCTCGTTCACGCATCGACTACATCTTTTTTCGCCCCGCGACCTCGTTCCGCCTGATCGGCACAAGCGTAGTGAACGAGACAATCGCTTCTGACCATCGCCCCGTCTTCGCCGAACTCGAATTCCAGAACCCACAGCATTAGTGATCGAGTCATCAAATCCTCCATCGTGTGATTTGCGTCTCGGATCTGCAACATGCTTCCTAAACCAACACACATACCCCAAAGCGTTGGAGACTGCGGTGTTGGAGACTGCGGTGTTGGAGTCTGCGGTGTTGGAGACTGCGGTGTTGGAGTCTGCGGTATCAAACAGGGTCAACGTCGAAAACTCAAGGCGAATTCAACACACCTGCAGATCTTCGCCTCAAAAGTCTCCTCTGTTGCGGTCCCACAACGACTACCCGCAAACACCTTGCAATACTTCGTTCTTGCTCTTCGCAACCAAGCAATCGATCACATCGTCGGCTCCGTAGCTGGTCGCTTCAGCGGTTGGCAGAAATTGAATGATGCTTTGCACTTCATTGCCACAGGTTAGCAACGGAAGTTCATCACCGTCACGGCGATGTTGCCCCAAGCCGATGGTTGCCATCAAGCCGTTGCAGATACATTTCCGGCCAACGGTATCCGCCTCGTCACCACCTTTGAAAATGTACGATTTGACGTGTTCACCGGGACAACGCCAACCGATGGCGCCATCGTCGCGACGATATCCCTGACGCAGGAATCCCAAGTCACAAACCCGCTTCCGCTGTTCTGCCGATGAAGCATCCGAAATGGTTCCCTCCAGCTCGAGCACCTTGAACGGGAAACCGGTTGGTGAAGCATCTGGGTCGGTCATCACCTGCAAGCTGTCCTGTCGCGCCGATTCGATCACCCGCCGCTTGAGCTCGCGGTCCATTCCCGATTCATCACAAAAAGCGAAAGCGGTTCCGACCTGGACTCCGACTGCCCCCTGACTTCTGGCATTGGCAACTTGCTCAGGTGAGCCGTACGAACCGGCGAGCCAGAATGGTCGCCCCAGCTTTCGAAAGCTCTCCAAATCAACTTCATCCCGTTTTCCATAGACTGGCTCACCCCGTTCGTTCAAAGTTGCTTTCCCGCGTGGCGGGGCATTGTGCCCACCGGCGCTCGGACCCTCCAACACGAATCCATCCACATGACCATCAGCTTTTCGGGCCAACATGATCGCCAACGTCGCAGACGCCACAATGGCCAAGAACTTCGGGCGATTGAGCCAAGGAACTTCACCAGCGGTAAACTCCACCGGCGAAAACTCGACACGAAAATCGTCTTCCGGCTTCGCACCAGCAATATTCAATGGCAAACTGACCGGCTCACCACGACTGAGCTTATCGAGGATCCCAGGAATGGACCGCGGGATTCCGGCGCCCATCAGGACGTAATCTACGTCGGCCAACATCGCCCCATAGATGGATGGTAGCGTCGGGGACTGGATCTTCTCCAGAAAGTTGATCCCAACCTTGCCCGAATGCCCCTCCTTGGCCAAAAACACCTCCACAAAATTAGCGACGACAACCAATTCGAATTGCTCGCGATTCGGTCGCTGAGGCAACACAATCGTCGTGGCGAACGGTTCGTCTTCGGCTTTCCCGCCCTCGATGAAATAGCGTGCAAGAATTCGTTGCGTCATTTCCGGAAATGGAAACTCTGCCATCGCACGGCGAATGTGCCCGCCAGCATCCCCCTGCTGCAACCTGCGAACAAGCACTGCATCGATGGCAGTTCCCGAAACGACTCCCAACTGCCCCCGTCGAGCGACTGCCTTAGCAAGTTGCCAACTTGAAACAGCAACACCCATGCCACCTTGGATTAGGATGGGTTCAGCAGAGCATTCATCAGCCACCGATTGGCACATTGAACAGCGTCCATAAGCGAGGAGCGTGCGGTTCCGTTAATTGACGGAACGTAAACGACAAGCACTCGCATCATGACACTGGCCATTAAACTGTCAAGCGCGCCGAAACCGCACACAAGTTCGCGCACGGTAACAATCGATTTCAAATCACATCGCCCCGTCACGCATAAAAACAAGCAAACAAGACGTGACCAACTTCAACGGTGCGTCGATCGTTGCTTATTTCCGAAAATGGCGAACCAACTGCGCTCGATTGCCGCACCTATCGCATTCCATTCAAACCCTAACGTCAGCCCCGCCACGTTACCCAACTATTACAGAGGCGGATCCCGTTGCATGACTTTGACATCCGCGCGAGTTTGATTGTCACGTGTGACATCGAAATCGCACACATGACCAAGCCTGTCACGGTAGAACAAGCATTTGCTGCAACCACTGTTTCAACGTTAATGATGTGAAGCAGATCAGCGTGACTGTTCCCTTTTTCACAGATCAGCCTTGGGAGGAGGAGAAGGCTGCCTGGTTCCCAACATCGAACACCCGGCCTCCGCCAAGAAAATGCCGCAGCTTGGTCGCTTCCCTTTTTACTGCGGTCTACGCAGAATCCTGCTGATACGTCCAACATGTCATCACGGGACACGCAACCACGTAGGCCGGAACAAGCACAGCGAAGTTCCACCAATCAAACTCAACACCCAAAACCATAAAGATGCAGGAACAAAGGCGGCTCCTTACCATCCAAAAAGTCTTCTTCTCCCGTCTCAATCTTGACGGATCATCCTGGAAAACACACCGCTGCGACTCGCTCTAATTTACAATAGCCGCGGCATCACACCCGAGGTGCTTTCCCCCCCGAAAGTAGAAACCCACCAACAATGAACCTAACATAGACGACCTCGATTTCGTCTCGTTCTGGAGAGCGAATCGACGGCAATCATACCTTTGCCTAATCAATGACATTTCACGCAACGAAGTTCAGATGAACCACTACCGCCTACCTCTGTCCATTTTGCTGGCTCTTCTCTGTTGTACGGCTTCACAAGCCGAAGTAGACGATTCAAAACCGAACATCATCTACCTGATGCTTGATGAATGGGGCTACTTTGAATCTGGCCATATGGGAAACCGCGACCTCATCACTCCCAACATTGACCAATTTGCGGCGGAGGGAATGCGTTTTACCAACGCCTATGCCGGTGCTCCCGTCTGCGGACCGACCCGCTGCGCTTTGTTGACGGGGCTGCACTCTGGTCACATGTCGATGCGGAACAACGATGGCTTCTCACCCATCCGCGCTAACGAACCGACCCTGGCCAGCATGCTAAAGCAACAGGGCTACGCGACGGGTGGTTTTGGCAAATGGGGAATTGGTGGACGTGGTACTTCGGGGGTCCCGGAGAAGCACGGCTTCGATCAGTTCTTTGGCTACTACGATCAAGTTCACGCCCACACTTTTTATCCAAAGTACTTGATTCGGAACAGCAAAGAAGTTCGCCTGGAGGGAAACGATGGCCTGAGTTTCTATCGGGGAAACACCCACGCTCAAGACGAAATTTTCGAAGAGTCGATCGCCTTCATACGAACCAACAAAGACCGACCCTTCTTCTGCTACCTGCCCTGGACGCCACCCCATGGCCTGTGGGGAATTGATCAAGATGACCCTTCCTGGCAGTTGTTCAAAGACCGCCCTTGGACGGCTGGTCAAAAAACAGAAAACGACGCAAAGGTATACGCCGCTTTTCTGCATATGATCGATCGACAGGTCGGCGAAATCATCGACTTGCTGCAAGAACTCGAAATCGATGAAAACACGCTCATTTTTCTCTGCGGTGACAATGGCGGGCAAGACTACTTTAAAACGCAAGAACGGCCACACGGTTTCTTTGGCCCCAACCTGAACCCAAAGACAGGCCAACGCTTTCGCGCGGGCAAAGGCTCGCTTTACGAAGGGGGCCTCAAGGTGCCTTACCTCGTACGCTGGCCCGGAAAAATTGAAGCCGGCACAATCAGCGACCACCTGCTGTTCTTTCCCGATGTGATGCCCACGTTGGCAGAGGCCGGGAGAGGAAAATGTCCCCCGACCGATGGCATCTCTTTTCTACCGACGCTAACCGGTGATGGAACTCAAGCATCTCACCGTTACCTTTATTGGGAGTATCTCGGACAAACGGCTGTTCGCAAAGAAAATTGGAAAGCGTATAAAAAACAGCGAGGTAAATGGCAACTCTACAATCTTGCGAAAGACCCAGAAGAGAAGATGGATGTATCAAACGACCATCCCACCCTCTTAAAGGAACTCATCACCCTGGCAGAAACATCGCACGAGCCGATTCACCGCGGTGAAATTTACGATCAACAGCTGACAAGCAAAGATCACAACCAAGCTCCGCACGAACGCAACCTGAAACAACTAAGAAAAGGAAAGTAGTTTTTTGCCTAATGCAAAACGCTTTGTGCGATCAACGATTAAAAAAGTATGAACGTGAAAACTTTCCCCAGCCTACGCTCCGCCGTTACGTCACTGATATTCATCGTGATGATGCAACAGTCCAACGCGGCGGACTATTACGTGGCAGTGGACGGATCAGACACGAATCCGGGTTCACTCGAAAAGCCATTCAAAACCATCACTCGGGCCCGAGATGCGGTACGTGCAGACGGCGAACGGGGCAACAAGCCTGTCACGGTTTATCTCCGCGGCGGAACGCACTATCTTCCCGAGGCGATCGCATTTGGACCTCAAGATTCCGGATCAACAAACGCCCCCGTAACGTATGCCGCCTACCAAAATGAAGCCGCCGTTCTGAGTGGCGGCATCAAGTTAGACCTGGACTGGAAAGCGTACCGGGACGAAATCCTCGTGGCGAAAACACCCGAAGATATTGAGATCGACCAACTCTTCATCGACGGAAACCGCCAACGGATGGCCCGTTACCCGAACTATGAAGAGAACGCCGCGGCTTATAACGGCAGCGCAGCAGACGCCTTCGAACCGTCTCGGGCCAAGCACTGGAAAGATCCGACAGGTGGGTATATTCACGCCATGCACCGCCACCACTGGGGCGGCTACCACTACCGAATTACTGGCAAGGATGCCGACAACCGAGTGACCTACGAAGGTGGTTGGCAGAACAATCGCCAAATGGGCATGCACCCAAGCTTGCGGATGGTCGAGAATCTGTTTGAAGAATTGGATGCACCGCGGGAATGGTATCACGATGCAAAAAACAATCTGCTTTATTACATGCCGGATTCCGGCACCCATCTGAAAACCGCAAAAGTCGAAGTGGTGCGACTACGGCACTTGGTGGAATTCCAGGGCAGCAAGACCGAACCGGTCAAGCACATCTCTCTGCAAGGGCTGACGCTCCGGCACACGGCACGGACCTTCATGGAAACCAAAGAACCGCTGCTGCGATCTGACTGGACGATCTATCGTGGTGGCGCCGTGCTGATGACCGGCACAGATTCAATCAGCATTCTCGACTGTGAATTCGATCAAGTTGGCGGCAATGCAATTTTTGTCAACAACTACAACCGACACTCCGTTATCCGAGGCTGCCACATTCATGGCGCTGGTGCTAGCGGAATCTGTTTCGTTGGTGATCCGAATACTGTCCGAAACCCACGGTTTGAATACCAACAACAAAACCAATACGACGAGATCGACAAAACGGCGGGTCCCAAAACGAACAACTACCCCGCCGACTGCGTTGTTGATAATTGCTTGATCCACCACATGAGTGTTGTGGAAAAACAAGCCACCGGTGTTCAGATTTCGATGTCCAAAGGAATCAAAGTCAGCCATTGTTCGATCTATAACCTAGGCCGGGCTGGCATCAACATTAGCGAAGGAACTTTTGGCGGACATGTCATCGAGTTCTGTGACGTATTCGACACCGTACGAGAAACCGGTGACCACGGCAGTTTCAATTCCTGGGGCCGCGACCGCTTCTGGCACCTTCCCGGTGCTCCCAAGGAAGAACTGCCGGCACTCTCCAAACTGGACACAGTGAAAACGATCATCCGCAATAGCCGTTGGCGTTGCGACCATGGTTGGGATGTCGATTTGGACGACGGTTCGTCTCACTACGAAATCTACAACAATGTTTTCCTCAGCGGCGGGTTGAAACTGCGTGAAGGGTTCGGCCGCAAGGTCTACAACAACATCGCAGTCAACAACACGCTGCATCCGCATGTCTGGTATGACAATAGCCAAGACATCGTCACGGGCAACATCTGGATGGACGGCTATCGGCCTGCCGGCGGAATGCCGAAGGGCAAGTGGGGCAAGGAGGTCGATCGCAATTTGTTCACTAGCGAAGCCGATCGCGATCAATTTCGCCAGCACGACTGTGATCAACATTCCGTCGTCGGTGATCCGATGTTTGTGGATGCTGAAAAGGGTGACTACCGAGTCAAAGAGGGATCGCCTGCTCACCGAATTGGCTTCAAAAATTTCCCGATGGATCAGTTCGGTGTAAAGAAACCCAGCCTCAAAGCCATCGCCCGGACGCCGGTGATCCCAATACTCAAATCATCGCAGCAAAACTCCCGCAGGAGAAGCGAAAATCAACCAAATCCAAAGACAGCGGCGAAACCTCAAGTCGATTGGATCTGGCTTGGTGCCACGCTGAAAAGTTTGGCGGGATCTGAATTTTCCGCTTATGGTATCAGCAAAACAGACGGCGGCATCGTCTTAGTCAAATCCCCGCAGGGATCCGAAGCAACACGTCTGGGCTTGCAAGCTGGCGATGTGATCCAACAAGTGAACGGCAAACCAGTCAAAACGACGGGAGCATTGCTGCGAACGCTCGTCGACGTAGGACCCGCTCCATATCAACTCAAAATGGTGCGATCCCAGCAGGCAACGGAAATTCGCATTGCCAAACATTCATACGTGCATACCGAAATCGCCAGTGAACTCAGTGATTTCAAAAAACTTCCGCTTAAGGATGCCAAACAAAGCCCCGTCACTGCAAACCAGAACACCAACAACCAACCGCTGGCCACTCTCACCGATGGAAGGCTTGCCAAGGACTACGGCCCAGTCTTCAGCAACGGCGTCCATCACGGTGCTTACAAATTGGACCTCGGCAGCGTTAAGCCAGTCACTGCCATCACTAGTTGGTCATTCAATCAGAGCGGAACTCGGGGCGGCCAAAAGATTATCTTGCTGGGGAGTGCTGCTACGAACGACCCCGGCTGGAATTTAACTCGCTTCACCCCGATTGGCAGCATCGATACCGCGGGAAAGCACGGCGCAACTTATACCGCGGCATCGTTACGCGCCGCAGCTAACGGATCGCTCGGAAGTTTCCGCTGGATTGTCTGGCAAGTCGTCCCCGTCACCGACAATGCAAATGGTGAAAACACCGCCTACCAAGAATTGCAGGTACAGTTCGAAACCGATTGAAAAGAGCCGGCGTCTAGGTGAGCATCGCATGGCCAAAATGCCAGCCAATTTGGAGTCATACGATTACGGCAAAAGCACCGGATCATTCCCGAACCGGATCACCGACGCTGCATTCCTACCTTGATCATCTTTGTCCCGGCACGCACTGAATCTTTCCAGTGCGGATCGACAAGGCAATCCGTTTTCCGGTTGAACCGCTCTTAACCCGCAGCAGCTCCAACAGAGTCCAGCTGCCAATGAACGCTTGAGGCGTCGGCGTCGCTCCGCATGAATGATTTCACTTTTCAATTGGTTCCTGTTCCGGCAAAGGTGGATAAAACTCAACCTCCCATAGCCGGGAAATGTTGTGCGGCGTTTGCGTGATGACAATCCGCAGAGCGTTCGTTGTCACCGGCGCAAAGGTTGCTGTCCAAACAGGACTTTCATTTTCCTCCACCGCCGGCAAGATATCTCGCCACGTTGCTCCGTCGTAACGCTGCAATTTGAAATGACTGATCGGATTGAGGATTCGGGCCCCATTGAACCTGCCGGTGATCATTCTCGATGCAGCGATTTGGATCGGTTCCTCCCATCGAAATTCGATGACGTGTGGCATCCTTCCCTTTCCGATCCAGCGTGCGTCGGCATCTTCAATTTTCCCGTTGCCGTCATTCAGCAGCACGGACCGATCGATCCCGTCTGAAGGAACAGGAATCGAGGTGCTCACCTTGGCGGTACGAGCGAGGTTCGTTCCAGCACTCCTGATCCAATTCGGTTGGTCGAGAGTAGCTTGCCGCAGACTACTGCCATGCTCCCCTTGATTTGAATAGGGGATCTTTGACCCATCGACCTGACCAACACCTTGCCGCATCCGGTCTTGGAGTTCGGCCAGATGATTTTCGTAAACACCACGGGGTTGGGTAGCAAATGCCTTGCAAACACTTGCTGCCATCCCAACGATTTCACCTTGCGTGCCACAGGTTCGCATCACTCGCACCGCTCCGAGTGCTTCGTGCGTCACGCTGATGCAGCGACCAGCCATAAACAGATTGTCGATGTTACGTGAATAGAGGCATCGGTACGGTATCCAAAAAGGGCGATTGTCCTTGAAGGCTGGAAAGTACCCGTGCTTGGCATCGGCGATAAAAGCATCACCTTCAAAGCCCTCGCTGTATCGAGAACTGGGCACGTGAAGATCGTTATCCCAACCGGTCGGCGCGCAGCCATCGGTGAATTTTCGATCTTGATTGAGATCATCCGTGTCCAAGATCACATCACCGAGCAACCTTCGCGACTCGCGTTTACCAAGAATGTAAGCAGACCAATTCAATTGGTGATTGGGCAGTACCTGATCGACATTTTTGAGTGCATCCCAAGCACCGTACATCGCACGAAAATTCCAGTCGCGCACATATTCCATTTCCTGAATCGGGTCGCGGTCAAAGCCACTTTCCCAGTACCAACCGCCAAGCTGGTTTGGATCAGGTTTGTCTTGACTCCGCCCCGGAAACGGCTTGTCCGAAAGATCGAGTGCCCAAGGACAGCGAGGGAATGCAACCGCTTCGCTGAATACTTCGGTACCGGTATTGATGGCGTTGGTATCCTTGCACTCACAAACATTCCATAAATTGCAGGGCCCCATCTTGTTCTTTTCTTGCAGATCAAAATCAGCGCCAGCAAGTGCACCAATGCAGGCGTCTCCGGTGCAATCCGCGAACCAACGCCCCTGAATACGAATCCGTTTCCCGGTACGGATTTCAGTCGCCAGCACCGCCCGAATCCGTCGCCCCTGTTTTTCGACCCCGCTGCGTTGATTGTCGAAATCATCCTGTTTGTCGACACTCGTCTGGCTACCAAAAATCTTGCTTTCCACTTCGCGACCATCCATCTCGACGCCGTTGCCTCGATACTCGAGGTAGAGGTCAATGTTCGGTTCGGCTTTCACCACCGCCAATTTCTTATCGTCTTCGTAAAGTTCTGCGGTATTTTCAGAACCGTAATGGGCGCGTTGGCTGGCTTCGAGTTCGGCAACCACATCGCCAACCCTTGGCCAAGGCTGCTTGCTGCGAGCTCCTTGTAACCAGACCCGCACCTCAGAACTGTTATTGCCGCCGAGGACTGGTCGGTCCTGAATCAGAGCGACCTTCAAGCCGAGACGTGCAGCGGTGACTGCGGCGCAAGTGCCAGCGATTCCGCCCCCCGTCACAACCAGGTCATACTCCCCAACGTTTTCCGGTTGCTCGGGCAGTCCGAGGCATTCGCGACGAAAAGCCCCCATCTCAGGGTCCTGATTGGGCGGCACGAAAGCGAGATCGGCGGAAAACAAAATCGCGTCGCAGCGGCCTTCGAACCCGGTCAAGTCATGCAACGCGAGCTGCACGTTCCCTGTTTGTAAATTGACGGTCCCGCCGTCTTGCCAGTGCCATTGTGCTCCAGCGGTCCCGAACTTCGTATCGAGAGGATTTCCATCGAGCATCAATTGGAAGCGTCCGGGTGTGCCTGGTGCATTCCATTGTGCGACCCAGTCCTTGGTCCGTACCCACACCCGATAGGAAGCCGACTTTGGAATCACAACCTCGGTGGTCGCATCTTTCACTGGAATCCCTAGCCCGTGGGCCAACAGGTAAGGCGATCCCATCAGATCCATGAATTGAGGATCAACCACCCAGCCCCCCGTGTCAGTAAACGCCTCCGCTTCGACCAGGATGAGCGGTTCAGGTGCAGGCTTGGCGGCAAAAGCACCGTCGCCGACTGCAACCGTAAAGACCATGGCCATGCAAACCTTGGCAAACCAACGCCCACCAAAAAGGGCCTGAGAATCTTGGTGGGTTCGCATGCTTTCATCCTCCTGCGCCGAAAAGTGGTTCGCCGTCAGTTTACATCGTCCGAACCTCAATGGTTTCGCCACCACCACACGATGCCCGAATCTGAGTGGTCATCGGTAGCCGTCTTGAATCCCGACTCCCGAAGTAGAGCCCGAATTCAAGACGCCCAACAGTTATTGATAGTGCTGCTTTTGATTGAACAGCTTATCAACGAACCACATTCTTCATTCAGCCGATTCAGGCATCGCGGGATTCCTTTCCCTGCGGCTAATTGACTGAAAAACGGCGTTCCACGGGTGGTCCGACGAAAAAGTCTTGAAAATCGGTGACCCGCTCAGCCGTTCCCTCCATGTCGTATTCATCGCTGACCAGACTCCCAATATATCCCTGCAATTGCAGACCGGCTTCGGGAATCGATTGGTGCGTAGCCACTTCACTGGCAAAGTTCAACAGATCATACACACGGCACTTCGCCGGCAAGACTCGTTGTCGCTTTTGGGAGAACGCATCGAGGTTCGCAATTCCGTAAAGCTCATGCGGACGACCGCTCATCGAATAAAACTGCTTGAGAATCCCATCACTGGTAAACCCATTGCGTTTGTCAATTTCCAACAGCAACGAATAGAGCGTTTGAGTCTCTCGGATCGAGGCCCAGGAATTTTGCGCACTTTCGAATCGCTGCCAAAGTGCGGCGTAGCCATTGTCGTTATCGTAGGTATCGAGTGCCCGCGAAATCCCGTGCAGGGGATCTTTGCCGGTATTGATCTGCGTGCGAAAAGCACGACTGTAACCTACCGCACCATTGGAGCAGAGCATCCGCAATAGGGAGAGATGAATCTTTGGCAAACCGTACCCATCGATTGGTGTTTCCAGCACGAATCGGTTCTTGAATTCATCTCCACCGATTTGAAATTCGCCGTCACCCGATGTCGGAACATGGGTACTGGAAATCACACCTTTGGAATACTTGAGATTCTGCCCATCATATCGCTCCAACAGATCTTTGACCTCTTGGAAGCCTGTAATCGAACGATCGGGTGCGGTGGCCGCCAGCAGGCTGCTCCTTGAATTCTGCTCCCGTTCGATGCAGTACTGAAAACGCTCACAGGGACTTTGCTCGGTAACACGTTCCAGAACTTCCTCGTAGCTGAAGAAACGGAACATCGAATCGGAGATCTGAAAACGTTTGAAAAAGGACCGCCAGAAACGTCGCGTCGGCGCCAACACCTCCCCGTCGAGTTCGATGCCGTGAACACGAGGCAGGCCCTGCTTACTGCGTTCCCCCGTCATCACAGCAAGATCGCGGACGCGAGCGGTACCATATTGAAAAGTAGTCGTCATGATCAGTGGTTCTCCAAGAAACAGAAAGAAAGGGTGGTCAGGTGTTTAACCGTTGGATGCGACGGCAGCGTGGTTCGTAGAAACGGGAGTCTCAATATGCTGGACACGCCCGCGATTCTTGATCACATAATCCGGTAACTGTGGACGACAATCAGCAATCAAGCGAAGCGTATGCGCACTGATCGCAGCGATCCTTTCGTTCAGCTTCAATGATTGCCAGCGACCATCCATCCAACAGTACTGCTCGGTTGGTGTGGCCGTCTTCGTAATCGGGTGGCGGGTGCTGCCACACTGCACGACCTGTTTGAATTTCAATCGTTTGTGTTTTCGAAAAACGCGGCCACACATCTGAATCGTGGCCCCTTTTCCTGATGGCCGGCAGAACACGGTCCGCAAGGAAGGGCAATCAAATCCTTCGGCGAGGATGGCCATACTGATCAGCACTGGAATTTTCCCCGCCGAGAAGTCTTTGATTTGTTTTTCACGATCGGAGGCTGCCGTAACAACTTCCGCTTGAACACCCGCTGCAGCTAACAGGTCGCGACATTCCAAACACTGTTGGTAGCGATGAAAGAACAGCAATGACTTTCCCCATCGCCTCCGCTCCCGCAAGAATGTTTCGGTAACCGTGGCTGGGGTATACTGAGGGATCGTGTAGTGGTGAAATCGACTCAGGTATCCCCCCTGAATCAATTGTTCAATTCCAACATCTCGATTGACCTGCTCGAAACAGAGCTTGATTTTGTCACTGCGGAAGGGTGTCGCGGTCAGCCCCAGCAATTTCTTGGGACGGATGCGGGAATGCAATGATGCCATGCTGCGAGCACCATCGTGCTGCGCTTCATCGACGATCAAGAAATCGACCTTCGGTGGATCCCGATCAAACATCGAAATCAATTTCAAATCGACATTGAACCCGCGGTTGAGATTCTCGGCCGCCGCCTGATTCAACAGATTGCGACGCATCGCGACCCAGCCAACACTCAACCCGTGCTGCTGTTGCATGCACCGAGCTGCCAACAGAGCGATCACCGTCTTTCCGCTACCGGTCGGACTTTCAATCAAAACCGAATCAACAGGCGATCGCTGTCGGCCAAAACGATCCTCGAATGGGCTCGCGTACATACCCAAGGTTTTGGATACCAACCGCTGTTGATAATCGCGAGGCTCGATATCGAGATTTCCGAGTACTTGCTGCAGAATGTTCAATGGATTGGCCCTTTGCTTCTGTCCAGGCGAAACAGAAAACGAGTGACGAGTGCGAACAAACAGAATTCACCAGTGGCTTGCGAATCGGATTTGACACGATTGGTTTCGCCGAGGTTCAGCAGAATAGAATTGAGTCGGGACACGTCTGGTCCAACCACATCTGCAATTTAGAAATCGCCTCAGGACTGCCCGCCCCGAGACTTGCGAACTGAAAACTGGCGTCTCAACCACTCGCCACCTATTCGTAGTGAAGCAATAAGAAAGGGTCACCCCGATTGCTGCCAATACTCGACCCACTCAACGTCCCGTGCGACACAAATCCGGATCGCCCGGTCAAGAAATCGCCATACTGATAAAATTTTCTGCCAGACAAAAGAACATGCCTCTACACCGGCTTCTGCAAACCGTTGCCACAAGAAGTCCTGGGTTCCTTCAGCCACGCTGCCACCCGAAGTCCATCTGCGGTTAACCGACCGATCATCGCGCTTGACACAGCGACGCAGCACCATAAGACCACGGCCTAGGCAGGGATAACAGCATGGAGCTTAGTAGTTGAGCATTAGATCACAACACCGAGATAGGCTTCATCTCGGTCTACGCGAAGACAACTCGGGTTGGTGTATGAAAAACACGATCTCCGCGCACTTCAAATCGATCTGCGCGCAGTTAATCTTTCCCCAGAGGCTTGCCGCTCGCAAGTGAAATCACAATCCTCTCGCATCCCGACTGCGACCATGAACTCAAGATGCAATCAGCGAACCGGATATCTTGCATTCGAGCAACCAATGCGATCACAGGCATCGATCACCTGACACATCAGAAACGCGTGGTGTTTAAGAGCTGCGAGCTCCGTGCTGTTGCCGAAGCCGCGGATGGTGAAACAAAATTGAAAGCAAATTCAATGCTGTGATTGTCATCGCGGGAAAAACCGAGATGATTCGTGAGCAGAAATCGGAGGACAATCCCATGATGCATCACTTAAGCGATGAGCAGCCGTCCTAGCGACCACAAGAGTCCTACAAATGTGGAGTGCATCCTGCCGCAAATTGACGGACGCCCCTGCGTTGACCTCACTCCCTTGAGACGGTCGCCTATCCGTCTGATCTTTAAATGCAGTCAGCTTGAATCACTTCTACTGTGAATCAGAAAAACGACCAGCGTGATGAGCAAAATGCGGGACGAGCAGACCGCTTGGTTCTCCTCGTCACGCGATTCGCCAAATTCCAGCCCCCCGGCGGACATGATTCAAACTAGCTTTGTGATTTTTTCGCGTCGAGTGCGCGCTGGTAATACTTGTGGGTCACCTTATCTTGGTTTTCAAGCAACCAATCAATGCTTGGTTCGCTATTCATCGCTTTGTGAATCGCTTGCTTCATGGCGCGGCGATGGATATCAAACAACGCTTCATGATCGAGGGTCTCGTCTTTGGCTGCGCCGGGGTTGAGCCAAACCGAGCAGATGATTCCCAGATCGTTTGCTTTTTCTTTGGGCAAATCTCCCGCGCGAACGGCATCGAGTACACCGTTGGCGATCGCAGCCTGCACGGTGCCCATCAGAATATTGGTGTAAGCCGAACTCTTCACCGTGACTTTGCTGACCATCAAGGTTACCGGTCGCACCTGAATGTCAGTGTCTAGAATTGCAAAAACCTTGGAGTGACCAGCCGACTGATTTCCGGTCAACGTCGCGATTGCGGTGCCCACTGGACCGTCCAATTCACCAATCACAACTTCTGGCTCAGCCGCCGTAAAAGGAGGGCCACCTGCGATCAAGCATTCACCAGTTCGCATCACGATTCTTTCGCTCATCATTTCTTCCGCAATTGACAGGACAAAAAGTTGAATTCGATAACATACCGCAGATGCAACCAACGTCTACGTCTGTTCCCGTATCGAGCACAATCTCTCGCGGAGAATCACCCCAACAAGCAGAGCAGAACAACATTGAAAGCCTGTCGGTGTGCCGGGCAGAACACCCGCCCAGGACGGCGTGGAAAGACAATAAGCTCAGAAATCCGATTCCTGAACTAGTCACTAATCTTCGATTTCTTCCAGACGGTTTGAGTTCTCATCAGATCATAATCCTGGCCTAGCCTCCCAGAGGATCGGTAAATCGAAGACCGTTCAACCACCGACCGCAAATGATTGAACGAAGCCACATAGCTAAAAAACAGAGCTTCCCCAAAACTCTCTCGAGAGCCCCATGATAGGTCGCGAGGTATTTCTAATCGGCATCATTTCCACACCCCGCGATCACACCGTAAAAACGATTCTCGCGAATCCTGTTAGAGAACCGTACGATTCAAAGATTCCGCGCTCCGATTCATTGTCTTACTTGCCATCTTTTGCTGAGGTGCAATTTTCAATATTCGCGTTCAGCTTACCTTTGTCTAGCAAACGCTCTCCCTTGCGGATCGTGTTGAGCACCATTCTCGTTTTCGGCCTTGCCGGCACGATTTGCCTCAATCAGAAACGAAGCAGATTACGTGCTGCAATGACGCAACTACAAAAGCAAGTGGGAGCGTGGGAAGTTGAGGACGCAATTTGGTGCAAGATTTCTCTGGCGAGAAATCGAAATGCTGCCCGATGGAGTAACACCCACAGATGCCACCACTCATGCGGTATCC
>JAQWPZ010000117.1 GCA_029245125.1 Rubripirellula sp. | reverse complement strand
GGTATGAAGCCGTTCGCTTTCCTGTAATTGGGCGAGGGTGAATGCGACCTCCGCCTCGGCCTCGGCGATCGTGATAAGCGGCGCTTGGGAGGTCGCGGATACCCTTCTTTCCAGTCGGGTCAATCGATCTTCGGTGGTCCGAAGTAACTCCTCCAGTCGGCTGATTTCGGTTTGCCTTTGCACCCTTTGCTCGCCGATTTTTGCATTCTGGATGTCGAGCGTCCCTCGCAATTGATCGCGACTGAGCTGGGATGATGTTTGCGAGACCGCGGTGTTTTCAGGCAGGCACAGACACGCAAGAAAAACAATCAGTTGGATTAAGCGAATCATCGGATCAGCATCTTTGGTGGAGGTGGGGAATCCCCTCAATCATACCGCTCTCACGACACGGTCGCCGATGTGTCGTCAGGTGAGGTGTAACGATACAGGGATCAGCAGGAGCCTCGGTATGGTGAACTTGATCGTCTTGGTTACTGGCAGGATGGTTGCTGGCAGGATTATTTCTCATGAGGATGCGGTAGGTCATCGCAGAGTTCACCGGGCCGCCAAATGGGTGATCGGGCAGCCGATCTGCACAGGTGGCAATTGACAACCGATCACCTCACGTTTGCTCTCTGGCTCCCCGCGGGAGACGGTTTACTCCCCCCAGGTCGATGTTGAACTCGATTGTGGGCATCGGTTCGGATATTCGGGGGCGTCGTTGACGGGTTGCCGGTGCTCTGGAAGCTTGAACGCGTTGCAGGGTTATTCGCGTTAGAGTGTCGCCGGTCTGCGATTGCCGCGACGTTTCATCCGCTGGCGGTTCAGGGGCGTACGTTAAACGTTGTTAATTCTGGGGGTGCAGATTTCGGGCACAAAAGACTGCGAATGCGTTCGATAAAACTTTGGTCGATGTCTCGTTTGCGGCCTGGGCCGCCGGTTGGCTGGCAAAACCATTGACGGGCATCCTAAAGTTCCGTGCGGTCACGATTACAAAACGTGTCAATGCTGGGTCGTGGGATCTGCCAGCACCTTCTGGGGGGCAGCTTCCGGATGCGTGCTCTGTCACCGAACCAACACGTTGCGAACACGAATGAACTCGCGTAAAGAAGTTTGGCTTCGAGGTCGCGAGCGGCTTCGTTGCGGTCGGCGCGGGTCGGCGATGATCGACGGGCAGTTAGGATCGATCGCGGGCTTTCGGGGGTAAGCGATCTTTGGTGGTAGTCGACTGGCGTTTCCTGGTTGGTCAACCCCTGCCATAAATAATCGGCCGTGGTAACATAACGAATTGGCGTCGGCCGCGTAGGAAAGCCACGTCTGGAATCTTCTTCGCATTGGATAGCACGGTATGGATTTGATGTCCGACGACGTCATTGGGGACTTTGGTTTATTAGTCGCTGAAGCAGCTGAGCGGTTGGTCGATTCCCATGATGAGTCGCTCGACAAGCGGGCGGCGATGATGGCGATTGAATCGCCGACGATTCATCAAATCAACGAATCGTTTCGCCTAGAATTCAGCGTTAAAGGCAACCGTCAACGGCCGGTCGCATCAACGATCGAGATCATCGTCACGAAGCAGCGTGAGGAAGACGAAAAGTCCTTTGATTACGGTGCCGAAGAGCTGACTGTAAAAGCGGTTCCGGGCTGTGATTGTCGGGATTTTCAGGAGGACGGTAGCGGGGGGTGCTGTCACACGCTGGCGATTGCCTGGTGGCTGCAGGAGCAGTTGGGGCGTCGTTCGGTTTCGGATGTGCTTGAGTTTTTCGGTGAACTGAAGGTCGACGAATTGGCCTCGGGCCGCGATTTGGTAGAGGACTTGCTGCGTGTTGCCTCGGACGCAGTTGCCGTCGTGGAGGAGCCCGACACGACTCGGCTGCAGTGGCGTGTTGGTTTCGGTAGCTCTCGCTATTACAGCCCAATTTCCATCAAGCCGTATGAGCAGCGGCCACGAAAAAATGGAAAGGGTTGGACGAAGGGCAAAGAAATCCGCCCTTACGATCTGTTGCGGCGAAATTTTACCTCGCGTTTGGTCGATGGGCGTATCGCGTCTTTGGTCTCCAAGCCGAGTTATTCATTCGAAGAAGAGCACTACGATGAATTTCGAGCGTTAGTGCAACTGGTTAGTCATCCGTGTGTCGCTTGGGATGATGCAAAAGCGACGCCAATTACGATTCATTCAGCGGAGTTGACCTTTCGGCTGGAGCCGGTCGAGCGGGATGAAGCGGGTGAAAGCGATATCGCTGAACAGGTAGCAGCCGACGGTGAACAAGAGGGTGATGACGAAACCAAAGCTGACGTTTTGTTCCGGCCACATCTAGCTGTCAGTGGGATGAAAGTCGACATCAGCCAGTGCCAGATGATCTGTGGGCAAGCCAGTGCGGTGGAGCCCTTGATCGCTTTGGCTGATAAGAAACATAACCGCCTGATTCTTTGCACATTACGTGATCCACGGGCAACCGAGATCATTTCCGTGTTGCTCGATTCGTCGCTCGATGACATTTTGCTCGATTCTGAAGCGGCGTCCCGGTTTGCGGTGGGATGCGGCACGTTGGATTCGTTACTCCATGTTGGGTTGCCGTCGCAATTGGCTGGCCCGATTGAAGAAATTCATGCTGAGTTGGTGGTCGAGTTGCGACCGCGTCTTGGCGCCGGAGTGCACGTCGCCCTCGGAATGCATGATGAACGCTTTCGCGATTTATTGGTGCCTGGGCACGCACCCCAGATTGTGCCCTGTCTGACCGATGTTGGGCCGGTGCGGTTGAGGCGTGATCTAGAGCACGAAAAACTGTTGGCAGATCAGATTCGGCAGCAGTTTGACCTCGATCGTTTCAGCACCGACGGATTGTATGGTTGGATCGCTGAAACGGATGAGCAGGCCCTGGAATTGCTGGCAGCGTTCTACAACGGCGGTGAAAGTACGCCGCGACTGATCTGGCCGGAAGGCGAGTCGATTCGTGTGCGGGGAGAGATTACTCCTGGTGCCCTTCGTGTCCAGATCGACGACAGCAGGGATTGGTTTGGCCTGAGTGGCTCGATCTCGCTGGACGGTCGTGAAGTGCCCTTGGAAGAATTGTTGGCCGCCGTGCGGGACAACCGTTCGTTGGTCCAAGTTGGTGACCGTCAATTCGCTCGGATTAGTGAGCAGTTTCGGCAGCGACTGCAGCAACTGGGCGATGTCTTGGTCGCCGAACGGGGTGAGCTGAAAGTCGCAGATGCCGCTGTTCCGGTGGTCCAGGAACTGATCAGTACTGATGTGCCGCTGGAGGCTTCCGCACGGTGGCACGATTCGCTGAAGAGATTGGAAGATCTAGCCGCTTGGACCCCTCAGCAACCGACTGGTTTGGATGCGACGTTACGCGATTACCAGCTCGATGGTTACCAGTGGCTTTCGCGGTTGAGCGCTTGGGGCGTTGGTGGAGTGCTAGCTGATGACATGGGTTTGGGTAAAACCGTTCAGACGCTCGGTGTACTGCTGAACCGTGCCGATGAGGGGCCCGCACTGGTGGTTGCACCGACGAGTGTGGGTGAGAATTGGGTGCGTGAGACGAACCGGTTTGCTCCCAGCTTGTCACCTCATTTGTATCGCGACGCGGATCGCCAAAAACTCGTTGAGGCAGCCGGTCCAGGTGACTTGGTGATTGTCAGCTACCAGTTGCTACAGCGCGACGTGAAGAATTTCTCGTCTGTCCGCTGGAACACCTTGGTGCTTGATGAAGCTCAATTCATCAAGAACTCGCAAACCAAGACATCCCAAGCGGTTCGGCTAATCGATGCGAACTGGCGGATTGGTTTGTCAGGGACCCCGTTGGAGAATCATCTTGGGGAGTTGTGGAGTTTGTTCCGCACGATCAGTCCCGGGCTCCTCGGTTCCTGGGATCGTTTCCGCAACCGATTCGCCGAACCGATCGAACGCCATAGAGATCCAGATCGTCGCGAATCTCTTGCCAGATTGATGCGGCCGTTTATCTTGCGTCGGACAAAAAATCGGGTGCTGAAAGAACTGCCACCGCGAACAGAAATTACGCTGCAAGCGGAACTGAGTGCCGAAGAACGAAAGATCTACGAGGACACTCGTCTGTCAGCCCTGGCCGAGCTCAACGCGGCAGGAGAGGCCCAGGGGCAAGCAGGTCAGCGGCGAATACGAACTCTCGCTTGGTTGACTCGGTTACGGCAGATCGCTTGTCATCCAAAGTTGGTCGATCCGAGTTGGGGGCAAGGTTCTGCGAAATTGACTCTCCTGATGTCGTTGATCGACGAGCTGCGTGAAGGGCAACACCGGGCGCTGATTTTTAGTCAGTTCGTGAAGCATCTTGATGTGATTCGCGAATCTCTCGACAAGAAATCGATCGATTATCAGTACCTGGTGGGGGCAACACCTGCGAAAGAGCGGCAGCGTCGAGTCGATGCGTTCCAAGAGGGGGAAGGCGAATTGTTCCTCATCTCACTCAAGGCGGGGGGAACTGGTTTGAATTTGACCGGTGCCGATTACGTGATCCATCTCGACCCGTGGTGGAATCCGGCAGTGGAAGATCAGGCGACCGACAGGGCGCACCGAATTGGTCAAGAACGACCGGTCACCGTCTACCGCTTGGTCGCTGAGGGTACGATCGAAGAGCAGATTTTGGAATTGCATGCCGACAAGCGAGAACTCGTCGCCGGAGTGTTGGATGGTTCCGATCGTGCCGCCAAAATGAACACCGAAGATTTGATTAAGTTGATCAAAGAGGGCGCTACCTAGGAGCGTCTGAAGGCTGGGTGTTGGGGGCAATTACGAAGCAGGTGGCGAGATCGTTGTCTGCTCTTAGGGTTGTGGTGAGATACTCGTTGAAGGGTGGCGGCTGAACTTGTTCGGCCTAAGCGTGATGTCTTGAGAAGACCAGTCTGGATGTCTCTGCCTGGATGTCTCTGCCTGGGGGCTCCCGGCAATTCACTGCTCCGTTTGCGTGGGTGGATGTTCTTCGCACACGAGGGATTTCTGACGGGATCGCAGTCTCTTTTCGCCGTTTTCTCACGGGCGGGTCTTCACTGGCCATCACCTCTTTTTTTCCCTCAGCAGTGTGACCAGACGTGTCCAAGCTCGATCCGATACTTCTGAGCAGTGGCCTGATTGAAAGAGTGATCTGACTGATCAGCGAGCTTTGGTTGTGTTGGTCTCGCCCATTCGGTACTATATGAACGTTCACTGGTTTTGCGGTGGCGTTGGCCGGGGGGTCAGTCACACAAAAGGTGAATATTCCAGCATTTCGAAGGAAGGGTTGAGCGGATGGCAAAGAAAAGCAAAGCGTCGGGGAAATCCAAAGTCGATCCCGGTATGAAAGCAATTCTGGAACGGGAACCAGGGCTAAAGACGACCCTTGAGCAGATCGATAAGGCGTTTGGCGATGGGGCGATCATGCCGCTCGGCGCGTCGCAGCATTTGCAAATCGACGGCATCCAAACCGGCAGCCTTGGGTTAGATATTGCGCTCGGTGGTCAAGGGATTCCACGGGGACGAATGATCGAGGTCTTCGGCCCTGAATCAAGTGGTAAAACGACTCTCGCTTTACACATTGGTGCTGAGGCTCAGAAGCAGGGCGGGATCGCCGCCATCATCGATGCTGAGCACGCGTTTGATCCCAGCTGGGCAAAGAAACTTGGGGTGGAGCTCGATACGTTGTTGGTCAGCCAGCCCAGCAGTGGTGAAGAGGCCATGCAGATCTGTGAGATGTTGGTCAAAAGTAATGCCGTGGACGTCATTATCGTCGACTCCGTTGCCGCACTGGTTCCGAAGAAAGAACTCGAAGGTGAAATCGGCGATAGCCATGTTGGCCTACAGGCGAGATTGATGAGTCAATCGATGCGTAAGTTGACGGGTGCGATTGCGAAAAGCAAATGTGCCGTCGTTTTCATCAACCAGATTCGCGAAAAAGTCGGGGTCATGTTCGGTAGTCCCGAGACCACGCCGGGTGGTCGAGCTTTGAAGTTTTATTGCTCTTGCCGCATCGACGTTCGGCGGATCGGTGCTCTCAAAGATGGCGAGGAACAAGTTGGCCAGCGGGTGAAAGCAAAGATCGTCAAGAACAAGGTGGCACCTCCATTCCGGATCGCCGAGTTCGACATGATGCATAGCAATGGCATCAGCTACGAAGGGGATTTGTTGGATCTTGGGACGACTCACAAGATCATCAATCGCAGCGGTTCGTGGTTTAAATTGGGCGAGACTTACTTAGGCCAGGGAAAAGAGAAGGCTCGCAATTTCCTGATCGAGAACCCTGATATTGCTGAGCAAATTAAGCAAGGCGTGATGGCGGCGGTTGGGTTTGGTCAACCTGATCCCGAATCGGCTGATGAAAAAGGTGACGGGAAATCAAAAGAGGAAGCGACCGAGATCCCGAATAGTTGATCGTCTGGGCCACGAAGGCGTTCGCCTTCGTGGCACCGTCTTAGGCGTCAAATGACGGTCAGCCGGATCTTGCCAATCCCTTCACCTTCGGTGTGGGGCGTGGAGCCTGTTCGGTCGGTGGTTGCGATTTGATGCAGGCCCCATCCTTCATGAATCGCCGCCGTCTTCTTTCGATTCCTTCGGTTTTGGCACGGGGCGATCTTTTTTTGATCGCATCGTGTCTCGGCCGCCAGACGCGTTCGTGTGTAGTTTGCAGTGACCACTGGGCAACACTACCGCGACTCAAATTTCTTGTCTGCCCAATGCCGATCCCCGGCATGTCCCTGCAACGACCTTGATGTTTGCGAGGGGGCAGTAAGGAAAGGCATGCCACCTACGGGCAGATTCTGGCAACAGCACTGTATCGGGGCTGCGTAATCGGGTTTAGGGGCGTGCTGGGTTGGTCGGAAAGATTGCCATGGCAGCAACCCGATGGTACCGGGGCTGAATCGCGTGGGCGACATTTGAATGGTGTTGTGCCAAGGGCTCAGTTCATGAAAAAGGGCGCAATGCAGGAAGCTGTATCTTTGTTTGCCTTCATTCGTATGTGTGGCGTTGGACTGCATGAACTGTGGGTTAGGATATCGGAATGCCGCCGAACTGATCGTGATCGTTCAATGTGTTGTTGCTTGTTCTCGTCCGCAGTTGAATGCCGATAAGCTGCGAATTGTCGTTCTTCGAGCCAGCTTGGAGGCTGGTGTTAATGGGAGCCCCGCGGTCCCCGGTGAAGCGACAGTGAGAGTCGTTTGGGCGGTCAATTGGTCAGAAGGCGATGTTTGATCGTCCGCCCGGTCAGGCACCTGTCATGGGTGATGAAATGAAAATGCAAAAATCAAATCCCTACTCCCCGGCAAGTCCAGCGAACGATTCTTTGATGGAGGGTGAGGCCCGCCGTGGCGATCGGATTTCTTTGCCCATGGCGTTTGCGGTTGGTGTTGGTTGTTGTTTGATAGGGCCAGTCTTTTTGGCTCTCTTCAACTGGTATCACGCTGCCGTGGATAACAAGGCAGTAATGATGCGACTTTTTGTGGGGGGCTATTTTGGCCCCGGTTTGCTTTTTGTTGGGATCGGCCTGCTGATTGGTTTCGGGTTGTCACGCGTCTGCCGAAATCTCGGCCTCTGTTTCGACTGCCGGACACGCCGAGTAGTGGTGGTGTCGCTGATTGTGGTTTTGTTTGGCTGCAGTATCTCTCTGTTATTGAACAATTCGCTAAATTTCGATGTAGGTGTAAGTGCCTTCGCTCTGCCGGCATTCTCGGTTGCTTGCGGAATCTGTGTTTTGGTTACCACATCGGTTTATCTGGGCCTTGGCTGACGGGTTTCGCCGGCCTGGCGATCGTAAGCGGGCGGTTTGTGAGTGTGCGATTGGTGCAGGGCTTCGCCCAGCTGGTTCCCGGGCGAGTCGCTGCCGTGAAGGGGCACGGGTTTAAGGCAATCATGGGTTGTCTGATCGCGGAGAAGTCGCGACGCAAAGAGATTGGGATCGCGTTTGCCGGCACTAGCGACTTGGGGCCAACGGTTTCACGGTTCGTAGGCAGGGTGGAGGCGGTCTTGGCTCGATTTGCTGGTGGGCAGCCAATTGAGTCTGCGGCGACCTGATTCCGGTGCATTCTCGGCTTGGCGATCAAGGTTGATCGCTGGTGCCAGACGCGGCGTTTTGGATTACCAAGCGTGGTGTTCGGAATCACCAAGCGTAGTATTCGGAAACACCAAGCGTGGTGTTCGGGGTCGCGCGGGAGAGGCGTCCCCGGCAGTCGTCAGCAATCGCTTTGCCAGATGGACTAGGTGACTCGGTTCGACGTGTCTTCATCTTCGCTTTGGACGCAGTCTTTCATCGCCGCAAATCCCGTTCTCGAGAGGGAGTAGCCACCTTTGAACTTTTCTCGGATGAGAAGTTTTTTGTCGACCATGCGGTCTAGGTCAGTGACGTACCTTTCCAGGCTTGGGCCGGAAAAACAGAGCATTTTCCCGGGAGTCATCAAGTATTGGTGGAACGTCAGGAGCACACGCTGCTCGGATGTCGATAGCAAAATAAAAACCTCAGTCAGCAGATCATCGGAATCCCGCCGCATCCTTACCTGCGAGTGGAAGTACGCCCAGATCCTTACCGGCGAGTAGATGCACGCCTAGCGTTCGCTGCCCGTCGTTCAGCACGCAAACGAGCACGACGCTTGATTTGGCTCGGCTTCTCGTAAAACTGACGACGTCGTGTTTCTCGTTTTAAACCGCTTCGTTCCACCAGCTTTCTAAACCGGCGGACCGCCTCCTGAATCGATTCACGATCGCGGACGCGCATTGATACCATTGAAATTCTTTCATTGAAGACGAACGAATACACAGCAAAAAACGAGGTTGACGATCAATGGAGCTTCACTTGAAGCACCAGAAAGAGCGTCTCCATCGAGACCTGATGCTGGAAAACCGCACCAAATCACGTTGGCAGCAGGTTTGCCGTTGATTGAGCGGTTGATCGTACACAATCACCACCGCTCGCCGATAGTTTAACCTCACTTCTGCTCAATGGGGAGGGGACATTTGGCGGTTTGACGAGGTGTTGGGGCTTCCAAGGACAGGCAGATTGCAAACAGGATTCAGGAGCCTGATTGTAAGTGAGAGAACCGGTTTGCCGGTTGCTCAACGAAATGGCGAGAAAATGAATCCAGGAAACCAATCGCGGGGGAAATGGCCGAAAGCTGATTGGAAGCCAGATTTCGCTGGTCCATTGGCCTAAAGGGAGAGCCTGGGGCCATGGGTTGGGAGTCCCTGGGATGTTGTTCGGGCATCCCGGATGGGATGTAGCGGGTGGATTTGCGGAGTGGGGTTTGAGTTGGCGGCTCAGTGGGTTGAATGCTGCTCCGTTGGTTGTTGCTAAGTCTGGCTCGATCGGTCTGTTGGCTGGGCCCGGAGCGACGAGAAATCAAATATCCGAGGACTGTGACAGATCCTGCAGTCCAGGCGGCACAGAGTCCGAGCGGTCGGGCGGAACTTCGTGGGTTTCGCTGACTTGGCCTTGGCATCCCGACTTCGCGGTTGTACTCTACGGGTGCACAGGCGTTCGGTGAAGAGTCGAGCGTCGGTTGAAATGGTCGGATCGAATGAGACGCAAGCCACTTGCTTGCCGTGATGCGACCGCCGAGAAGAATCCCTGAGATCAGGCTCTCAGTTTCTCGTCCTGGCGAACGAAGTGTTCGCCGTCTGCTGTTGATTTATCGATCACCGTGATCGTTCTACACTGCGACTCGCGTTGCTGGGAAACGCATCCTTTTCTGTGACTCTCTTATTAGTCCAGGATCCCCCGTCGGGCGTTGCCTGCCGGTAAAATTCGGTCGCTCTCCCATCGCAGTTGTAGAACCGGCACCTTTGGTGCGTGGTATCTCCGCCGGGTGACAGGCCAACAATCCAACTGTTTCGGTAACCAAAAGTAATGCGGCTTCGTGAGGGCCAAGTGTTTGCCACTCACACACCGCCTGCGGCCCGTTTGACACTGGATTGGTAACAAGACACCACGCAATTTGAAGAAAAATACTTGAATACTTTTGACTCCATGGAGCTATTCCCGAAACTCCAGCGTGCATTGAAGGAGCAAGGCTACGAACAGCCGACGCCGATTCAAGCACAGACGATTCCAGCTGCAGTGGCTGGCCGGGACGTTTTGGGATGCGCCCAAACAGGTACCGGTAAGACCGCTGCCTTCGCTCTCCCCATCCTCGATTATCTCGGAAACGAGCAGCCACCGGCTCGGCCGAATCGACCAACGACGCTGGTTTTGGCGCCGACTCGCGAATTGGCGATCCAAATTAGCGAGAGCTTTCGCACTTATGGAAAGCACATTCGTTTTCGCGAGGCGTTGGTTTATGGCGGTGTCCGCCAGGAAGGCCAAGTGAGGGCGATACGCCGCGGCGTGGATGTGCTGATCGCGACACCGGGTCGTCTGCTCGACTTGATGCAGCAGGGGCACATTGACCTCGGTAGCGTCGAGTTTTTTGTGCTTGACGAGGCAGATCGCATGCTCGACATGGGTTTTCTGCCAGCCCTGGAAAAGATTATCTCTGAGCTGCCAAGTCACCGACAATCCTTGTTTTTCTCAGCGACTTTGCCGCCGAAAATTCGAAATTTGGCGTCGGAGCTGCTCTTCAATCCTATCTCGGTCGATGTAACTCCCAAATCGTCAAGTTTGGAGGGGATCGAGCAGGTGGTGAAGTTTGTTCAGCGTGACAAGAAAGTCACATCGCTGCAAAAGCTGCTCAGTGGGGAGAGTGTCGACCGTGTCATTGTCTTCACTCGCACCAAGCACGGTGCGAACGGTTTGACAAAAAAGATCGAGAAAGCTGGCTTCCGAGCGGCTGCGATTCACGGCAACAAGACCCAAAATGCTCGTCAGAAGGCACTCGAAGCGTTCCGCCGAAAAAAGGTTCAGGTTCTTGTCGCGACCGATGTGGCTGCTCGCGGGATCGACATTGCGGGTGTCACCCACGTCGTCAACTATGACATGCCAGTTGATCCTGAGAGTTATGTTCACCGTATTGGCCGGACTGGACGGGCCGGTGCCGAGGGCACCGCTGTTTCGTTTTGCACGCCAGACGAATGTGACGAGTTGCGGGCGATCGAAAAGCTGACGGGTAAGCGACTGACCGTTGAAAACCCTGAGTCTGATTTCCGCTCCTCCTCGCCCAAGACGCGAAAAACTGGGAACCGTAAGCCGTTCCGCGGTGGCAACCCCCGTGCCCGTAACTCCAATCGAGGGCGGCAAGATCGCCGTTCATCGGGTCGCGGCAAAAAGGCGGGTGCGTCAAATCGTGCCGGGCGTCAAAAAGCGGCAGCAAGCTGATACGATATCTGCATCCTTCCTAAATAGCCTGGAGCGCATACCATCGCTAAAAACAGAAACACATTTGCAAAACAACAACGAGCCGTCGAGAAAAAACGCAAAGCTGACGAGAAACGGCAACGCCGGATCGCACGAAAAGCTGCGGGGCCTTCTCTGATGATGCAGGACGCTGAAGCAGATGAGAATACAGATGAAGAAGCTGAAGGCTCGGATCATGCGAATGAATCGGGAAGCGACAGCGACGATTTAACAAACTAACAAACGAACGCATCGTCGCGGCGAAGAGTCGCCTCGATGCACTAACATCCACTGTGCCTGAAAGTTTGCGTGAACGTTTCATGCAAAAGAGATTGGCACAAACATTCGAAGAGTACGGGATTGAAAATGGAACAAGGAACTATCAAGCGAATTACCGATAAAGGTTTTGGATTTATCGCTAGGCCAAACGATCAAACTGATTTGTTTTTTCACAGCTCCGCAGTGAACGGCGCCGATTTCGATGACCTTCGCGAAGGTCAACAAGTCACTTACACGCTGGGCAAAGGCCCTAAGGGACCTCGCGCTGAAAACGTCGAGCCCAGCGACGGCTAGGGAACGAAGATCCCGGTCTGATAAGACGTAAGCTTCGGTTGCTGCGCAGGGATTCGAGACTCTGAGTGGTGAATTGGTTGCGAGAAAGAGCCCTATTCAAATGGGGCTCAACGCAATCTCTCCGTCACTTGGATTTGGTGCCGAGGCAATGGGGAAACGACGCCTGTACGTTTGCTCTAGGTCAACGTGGCGAGACCGCCGCGTGAGTGATTCGAGGGGTTTCTTTCGCCCCGAATCACGACAGGCTTTCGTGGCTTGTTGCAGGCTCTCGCGAGCCCTCTCTTTCGCCAGAACGATCTCACGCTCCGGCAATACTTCCAGCGACGCATGTCGGCTGCATCTTCACACGCAGAACGAGCGATTTTGCGCGGGGTCCGAGTGACGAGGCGTGCTCTTTTGCTGGTGAAAAAAGTCCTTCCGTGTCGCATCGATTGCAACGACCAGCCTGTGGGTGGGGGGCGGCAAGCGATCGTCTTGCGAGACTGCCGCAGATCGCAAATCAGCAGGCGGTTCGTGGCATGCTGACTTGCGATTCGTACTGGTCCATGTTGGTTATTCGCGGTTAACTTAAAATCGTGTAGCTAGGACTTTTTGCCCTTCGCCTCGATCTTGCCCCAGGTGTCGCGGAGAGGGACGATTCGATTGAAGACTTGTTTTTCTGCGGTGCTATCTTCGTCGACAATGTAATAGCCAAGGCGTTCAAATTGAACGCGTTCACCCACTTCAGCTTTCGCCAATGCAGGTTCGACGTAGCCGGTGACGACTTGAAGTGAATCTGGGTTGAGATGGTCGACGAAGGTCTGGCCTTCTTCAACGACGCTGGGGTCGTCGACCATGAATAATCGGTCATACAGGCGAACTTCCACTTCGGTTGCGTGTTCTGCGCTGACCCAGTGAATCGTACCTTTGACTTTCCGCCCCGAAGTATCCGATCCGCTCTTTGAATCTGGATCATAGGTGCAGAGGATCTCGATCACGTTGCCTTCATCGTCTTTAATGACATCATGGCAATCGACGATGTAGCCCGCCCTCAATCGGACGGCACCATCCTTCTTGAGCCGAAAGAATTTGCGGGGAGCCTCTTCGCGGAAATCGTCACGTTCGATGAAGAGCTGGCCAGAAAACGGTATTTCGCGTTTGCCGGCATCCGCATCTCCGGGATTGTTGATTGCCTCGTTCAATTCGACTCGGCCTTCGGGCCAATTCGTGATCGTCAATTTGACAGGATCCAGTACCGCCATGCGGCGTGGGGCAATCCGATTGAGGTGTTCGCGGATCGAATTTTCCAGCCTTACGATTTCAATCGTACTGTTGAACTTCGCAACTCCGACATCGGCGCAGAAGCTTCGAATCGACTCAGGTGTGTACCCGCGACGGCGATAGCCGCGAATGGTGAACATTCGCGGATCGTCCCACCCGGTGACGAAGCCTTCTTTGACCAGTCGGATCATGTACCGCTTGCCCATCAGCAGCGTGCTGAGTTTCAGTTTTGCAAATTCAATCTGTCGCGGGTGATGAATGTCAAGTTTCTCACAATACCAGTCATAGAGTGGCCGGTGGTTTTCAAATTCGAGGGTGCAAATTGAAAATGTGATTCCCTCGATTGAATCGCTCTGCCCGTGAGTCCAGTCGTAGGTTGGGTAGATGCACCACTTGTCGCCGGTGCGATGGTGGGTGGCCCGTAAAATGCGGTACATAACGGGATCACGCAGGTTCATGTTGGGCGAAGCCATATCGATTTTTGCACGCAGGGCTCTTGTGCCGTCCTCGAATTCACCATCCCGCATCCGACGAAAGAGGTCGAGGTTTTCTTCCGGCGAGCGATCTCTGTAGGGGCTGTCGCGACCCGGTGCGGTAAGCGTGCCGCGGTATTGGCGGGTCTCGTCAGCATTCAAGTCGCAAACGTAGGCATGGCCCTCCTCGATCAGCTTTTCTGCCCACTGATAAAGTTGGTCGAAGTAGTCGCTGGCGAAGTGCAGTGAATCCCACTCAAATCCAAGCCAGCGGATGTCTTCCATAATCGATTCGACATACTCGGTTTCTTCCTTGGTTGGATTCGTGTCATCGAATCTCAGGTTGCAAGTACCGTCATGGGTTCGGGCAAGCCCGAAGTTCAGGCAAATGCTCTTGGCATGTCCGATATGCAGATATCCATTCGGCTCGGGTGGAAACCGGGTGAAAACCCCGGAAAATCGGCCGGATTTCAGATCTTCGTCGATCGCCTGTTCGACGAAATTTTTACTTTCACGCTGCTCGGATGATTCGGTCACGTTGTCGGTTCCTTTTTCACGTCCAACCTTACTGGCGTTCCTGTTTTGGCAGGTTGGCCGTTGGCGCACTGGCTATTCACACTCTGGCTGTCAACGCACTGGCTAGTCATGCGCTGGCTGTTAACACACTGGCTGTTAACAAATGGGGTTTGGAGCTGTTCGCAGTGGGCAGTCATTTGTCGAACAGCGAGGTGCGACAAGTGGCTGACTGCAATGATCCACCGTTGGCATCGGACAGCCAGGCGTCATTGAATGGTTTGCGAGTCTCGCAAGGTCCCAGACCCGCAAACGCCAACCTGGGAATGCTAAGCCTGAGAATGCTAAGCCTGAGGACTTGGCTCGACTGATTCAAGGGGCTCTGCAGGTTTTTGCAAAGATCGCATGAAGTTGATCAGGTGCCAGACATCTTCTTTTTCAAACTGCCCTTCCACAAAGGTCGCGGCTGGCATGGGGGTGCCATCGATTCCCTGGGTGATCCGTCGATATAAATCGTTTGACGAGGACCCTCCGCGGAAGACACCTTCGGCAAAGTTCCTTGGAATGGCGTTCCGCGGCAACATGGCACCACGAGCCAGCAACGGGATGAGCTTTTCACGTTCATCGGGTTTTAGGCCAACTTTGAGAGTCCAGTCCTTTGTCCAGTCATCGAAGTCGGTGGTTTGTCCGTCGCCGAGTCCTTTTTCTCCGTGGCACTTGCTGCAGTTCGCGACTTTGCCAACGAAGAGTTCTCGGCCACGTTGAATGGATTCGTTGATGACCGCAGCCTGATCCGACGCTCGAAAGGCATCAATGTCCTCGCGGGATTCCGCCAGTGGGAAACCAGTTGGTGGCTCCGGGACCTGCAGTGCCTCCTCTTCCGCCTCGAGCCAAGATTCAGCTATGTCGGCAACATAATCCTTGGCGTATTCCCAATCCTCTTCAAATTTTTCGTAGGCTTCGAGACGTTCAGTTTCGGCTTCGCTTAGCGAGTCCTCGTCCTTTTCAGCAAGTGTTTCCAGTTGTTCGGCTGTGTCGGCTTGGTTGAAGTACTCCGACGCGAACTGGGTATTCAGCAAGCGTGTGCCATCTTCCAGGATCCCGTCCATCATGGCGATGTTGATTTGCTGCCGCTCGTGTTCCCCGCGGATCGATAGATAGATCACGTAATCGACTAACGCTTGAATGTCTTCTTCAGTGAGCTCATTGATTTTCTTCATTGCGGTGCCACCGATTCCGTTCCGAATCACGCCCGCCAAATCTTCCCGAGTCGGTTTCACTCCTCCCGGAGTCGAATTGAATTTGAACTTTCCCATTCGGAAATCACGGGGGTAGGGATTTTGTACCGCTGCGCTGGGGCCCCTTCCATTTCCTGATACGCCGTGGCACAGAGCACAATGTTTTCGGAAGAGACCGCGTCCTTCTGCGTCGGCTGGGCCAGAAGCCTGCTGTAGCCGATCCATCGATACGATAGACGCGAAGGACTCGTCCTCGGTCATTACCTCGGGCAATTTGGGGTCATCGGGGGTTCCAAACATCTTTTCGACGATCCATGTCGAGTCTTGCGAGGCATCTTCCATCGGGATGTCCTCGGTGATTTGGTACTTCATCGTCAGCACCAAATTCGGATCGAAGACTGCGGGTCGCTCGACTCGCTCGCATCCGGCCATCATCAAGACCGGCAGCAGCAGAAGTGGCAACAGAAACAGCAACGAAGAGTTGTTTGGCGAGCGAAGCATGGAGATTTCACCGTGGTCAAAAAGGAACATCATTCCGCTACTTGCATTGTAGCGACCGACGCTGGGTTTCCACTGTCGAGTTTTCAGATCTGGTCTCAGGTGCTGCAATTTGTCGCGGCATGCTGTACCGCCTGGGTGATCCGTTGGAGGACTTTTTTTTGCCCGAGGATGGACAATGTTTCGAAGGTGCCGAAGCCTGCCGGTTTTCCGGTCACCGCGACCCGCAAAGCATGGATGATTTCTTTGAGTTCGATGCCAGCTTGTTCGCAAAACGCTGCGACGGAGCGTTCCACTGATTCGGTATCCCAGTGTTTCTCGGAAGCGAAGTGCTCATGCGACTGTTTCAGTAGTTCGCACGCTTGAGCAGGTTTGCAAATTCTCTTTTGAAACGCCTTTTTGTCGAACTCGACGGGTGTATCTAAGAAGAAGTAATCAAAGTCCAGGATGTCTCCGGCGATCTTGAGGCGATCGTGCGCATTTTCGACCACGGCCTGCAGCATTTGCTCGGAACCTTCGTTGTTCAGCAAACCCGCGCGGTCCGCGAATGGTCGAGTCTTGGCGATGCGATCTTCCAGTGGTAGGGCCGCGAAGGTGTCGGCTTGAAAGGAGAGCAGTTTCTTGGGGTCAAACTTAGAAGGCGACTTATTGACTCGTTCCAGGCTGAACTGGTCGATCATTTCTTGGATTGTGAATTTTTCAGTTTCGCCGTCGAGCGACCACCCGAGTAACAGCAGGTAATTCAGGATTGCTTCTGGTTCGAATCCAATCTCGCGATAAAAGTCAACAATCACTGGATTGAACGTATCGGCTTCGACTGGGATTTGGCAGCGTTGCGCGATCGCTTGGCCTTGCGCAAAGAGTTGGGCAAAGTCTTTGTTCTTCTCGTACTTGTTCAGCTTCCGTTTGCTTAGCTTGGCCGTTCCCCCTGGCTCAGCGACGTACGGTACATGGGCGTAGGTCGGCAGTGGATAGCCGAGCGACTGCAAGATGAAAATTTGCCGTGCCGTGTTAGGCAGGTGTTCTTCGGCGCGTACGACATGAGTGATTTGAAAGTCGTGGTCATCGATCGTGCTGGCCAAGTGGTAGAGGCAGCTTCCGTCGCTTCGCTGAATGACATGATCTTGTTCGCTAGACCATTCGATCCGCACTTCACCTCGTACTTTGTCATCGATAACGCAAGTGCCCTCGCGAGGCATTTTCAATCGCACGACGGGCTTGCGGCCTTCACTTTCATACTGGGTCGCCGCTGCATCGTCTTCTGCCATCCAGGTTCGATCGTAAACAAATGGTTCACCTGCTTTTTGAGCGGCTTCACGCTGGGCACCGTATTCTTCCGGCGTCGAGTAGTCGCGATAAGCGTGGCCGTTTTTCAAGAGTGTTTCGGCGGCCTGTCGGTATCGCTCCGCGCGTTGTGATTGGTAGTACGGTTCGTGCGGACCACCAACATCAGGGCCTTCGTCCCAGTCCATTCCAAGCCATCGGAATCCATCCAAAATGGGTTGGATTGCTTCGGCGACATTGCGTTGTTGGTCGGTGTCGTCGATCCGCAGCACAAATTGCCCGCCGGATTGCTTGGCCAGTAGCCAATTGAAGAGGGCTGTTCGGACTCCGCCGATATGGAGGTAACCGGTGGGACTGGGGGCGAAGCGAGTTCGGATCATGAGAACGCAATCAAGGAGTGATCGGGGAAACTGATAACAACGTAGCTGCGAGGTGGGCCGCGCGCAAAGCCACCCAAGCGAGTCTTACTGATCCAATTGTGACCGCAGTGTCTTCATGCCTCGGTGCAGCAGCCCAGCGATCGCCCCGGTTGACTTGTCAAGTTTTTCGGCAACCTCGCTTAATTTCAGGCCTTCGAGGTAGTGCAGTCGGATCGCTTCGCGTTGCGATTCAGGCAGCCGCTCGACGGCATCCGCAACGAGTAGGACATGCTCGCCGAGGGCAACTTTTTGGCTTGGTGTCGGGCCTTCACCGGCTAGCAAACCTTCCAAGCGAAATGATGATTTCGCCAGCTTTTGCTCCATCGATTGCTCACGACGAACGTCTCGCTTGTCGCGATGCATGTCTCGATCGAGATGGCATAAGTGGTGCGACAAAATTTTTCGCAGCCACGCTCGGAACTCCGCTTCGGTTCGGCCTCGAAACCCGTCGAGTCCTTGCACTGCTTGTAGCATCGCTTGCTGAACAATGTCCGAAGCGCCCACTTTGGCTTGGTATGCCCGCCGCTGTTGGGTGCGGGCGAGCATCCGCAAGTAGGGTTCATATTTGGCCACGATCGCCGCGTCGCTGAGGTCGATCAGCGGATTATCAGTGTCTGGGTTTTGATCTGGATCGGGATTTTCGTTCGGTTCGTCCATCATCACTCACCTGCTGCTGAGCAATCGAGCCGTGTTCACCCCGTCGGAGGCGAGTTCTTGCTCAATCGATTGAATCACGGCGTCGGATAAGGTCGCCAGCTCGTCCTCGCGAATTGCCAATGGTGGCATCAAAATAATTACGTCTCCCAAGGGCCGAATCCATACCCCGTGTTCGAGAGCACGCTCACAGATTCGTCGTCCAAGTTGGGTGGTGGAGGGGAAGCTGGATCGCGTTTGTCGATCAGCAACCATTTCGATGCCCACCATCAAGCCTCTGCCGCGAATATCCCCGACATGTGGGTGCTCGGCCAGCCCATTGAGTCGCTTGCGAAGCTGCACGGCTTTCGCGTTGACTGATTCCAGCAGTGCAGGTTGTTGAAGCAATTCTATCGAGGCAATCGCAGCTGCGGCCGCCAGCGGGTTACCGCCGAACGTGTGTCCGTGAAAGAACTGTTTGGCATCGGCCGGATTCGCCAGGAATGCTTCGAAAATTTTGGTCCGTGCGAGAGTGGCAGCCATTGGCAGATAGCCGCCGGTGAGCCCTTTTCCTAGACAGAGGATGTCAGGCGTCACCTGTTCATGCTCGCAGGCAAACAGCTTGCCGGTGCGGCCGAATCCGGTGGCCACTTCATCGACGATCAACAGCACATCGTACTGATCACACAAAGTACGAATCTTGGCCAATAAGCCAGCGGGATGCGTGATCATGCCAGCGGCGCCTTGGACCAGCGGTTCCATCACGACTGCGGCTAGTTGGTCGTGGTGCTGTTGCAGGCATTCTTCGATTTGACCGGCATAGGTTTCGGCCGCTTGCTCGATACCGACTCCATCGGGGAGTCGATAGCTGCAAGGGACCGGTCCGCGAACTGGTGAAAAGAGAATCGGTGCGAAGAGATCGTGAAAGAATTTGATTCCGCCGAGCGAAACGGAGCCTGTTGTGTCACCGTGGTAGGCCTGGCCAAGGGCCAAGAATTGCGTTTTTTGTGGTTTGGGATTAGGCCTCTGTTGCCAATATTGGAATGCCATTTTGAGTGCAGATTCGACGGCACAAGAGCCATCGCTGCTGAAAAAAACGTGCTTCAAATCGCCGGGCGAGATCGACACTAATGTTTCCGCAAGCTGTTCGGTCGTCTCGCACGACATCCCCAAGGTGGTGATATGGGCGACACGATCGAGCTGTTCACGAACGGCAGCATCAAGTTTCGGGTGGCGATGCCCGTGAACGTTGCACCACAGACTGGCCACCCCGTCGATTAACTCTCTGCCATCAGTGGTGGTTAATGTGCAGCCCTGGGCATGACGGATGACCAGTGGCTCGTAATCAGCCATCTGGGTAAATCCATGCCAATGAGCCGAATGTTGGTTAGTAGGGGGCATGAGACGCTCAACTCAGATTTTGCGGTTCGCATCCGCGGTGTCAGGCGGTAAAACTAGTAAAACTCAAGGGAGTGAAACCGTCGATGGCACGAGAAGCAGTTTACCAACAAACGGATCCCGAGACCGCGATGCCGGCCGAGGTCCAAACCGAGCAGGATAGCTCGCTGCGCCCTCGTCGCATGGACGAAATGGTGGGTCAGCGGGACGTGATCGAGCGATTGAAAATCGCCATCGAGGCGGCTCAGGGACGGGGCGAACCGCTCGGGCATATTCTGTTCGACGGGCCTCCTGGCCTGGGAAAGACCACGTTTGCGACGGTCATTCCGCAAGAAATGGGGGCCACGGTCCAAATGGCAAATGGTGCGGGACTGAAAGCTCCCAAAGACCTGCTGCCCTATCTGACCAATCTCTCCGAAGGAAGCGTGCTGTTTATCGATGAAATCCATCGGGTTCCTCGGGCCGTCGAGGAGTACCTCTACACGGCGATGGAAGATTATCGAATTGATATCGTCCTGGGCGAAGGTGTCAGCGCACGGACTTTAAACTACGAGCTACGCCCGTTTACCCTCATCGGGGCGACCACGCGGGCCGGCATGCTTAGCGCTCCGTTGCGCGATCGTTTTCAGATTCGCGAGCACCTCGGTTGGTACGTCGCCAGCGAACTTTGCGAGATTGTGCGTCGTAATTCGAAAAAACTGTCGGTGACGGTCGATGATCCCGCCGCCGAGGTGATCGCCGCTCGTAGTCGCAGTACACCGCGATTAGCCAATAATCGCCTGTTATGGGTGCGTGATTACGCGCAAAGTAAAGCCGATGGCAAAGTGAACGCGAAAATCGCCGAGGCGGCTCTCGATATGATCGGGATCGATACGCTTGGCTTGGACAAGCAAGATCGTGGCTATCTCGATACGCTAACGCGGATTTTTGTCGGCGGTCCGGCAGGATTAGAGGCGATTGCTCACACGATGAATGTCAGTGGCGACACGCTCGAGGACGAGGTCGAACCATTTTTGCTGCGGAGCGAGCTGATTTTGCGAACTCGACGCGGCCGGATTGCCACCGAAAAAGCCTATCGCCATCTCAAACAAACTGGCTAACTGAGCCAAGTATCTGGATAACCGGGCCAATGACTTTGGGACTTTGGGACTTTGGGACTTTGGGACTTTGGGCAGATTAAATCTCGCACCGACGCGAAATATTGCCAGGTCAACGGATTCTGCGGGAGTCGGAGTAAGCGGGAGTCAGATTCTGCGGGAGTCGGAGTGTGTAGGGGCCAATCTTGAATCACCAGCGTGAATGATCAGCGATTGATGATCCGTTGAATGCTCCCCCGGCGAAGATGTCGATTCTTTTTTAGTTTTCGTTTCGTTGCTTGCCTTTTTCTGAGCACCCAGCCTGCTCTTGCGCCCCGCCCTGCTCTTCCGTCCTGGGTTGTGATTCTGTCCTCCGGTCAACCGTTGATCCGGAAGTTACGTTTTGCCAATCTAGAAGCAGAGTCTGTCTTCGCTACGATATGGCAACCTGTTCGACCGCATTTAGGAGTTGTTTGATCGTGGCGTTCCAAGAAGAGCACATCCTTGTCATACCGGAGTCATTTATTCAGGAAATCGGTGAGATCGAAGGCTTTGAAGCCGACGTCGATCGGTTCCTGGTCCCCATTCTGCAGAGCGATCGGCTGTCGTTTCAGCCACGCAGTCAGATGGAAACGGATCCCAGTTACAAGCAACTGATTCCCTACGTTTTGCTGGAATGGACGGACGAAAACGGGAGCAAGAACCTCTTTACCTACACTCGAGGCGGAGGTGGTGGAGAGTCCAGATTGCACGCGAAACGGAGCGTTGGAATCGGCGGCCACATCAGTCGCGAGGACGCTGCCGACGGTGCCGACCCCTATTCGAGCGGAATGCGTCGCGAGTTGGAAGAAGAAGTTTGTTTAGGTTCCCCTTATCAAGAGCATCGTGATGGTTTGATCTATGATCCATCAAATGAAGTGGGGCAGGTTCACCTCGGGGTCGTGCATCGTTTTGTTTTGGAGCGACCTGATGTCCGCAGCAACGAATCTGACTTGGCGGAAGGTGGATTCGTCAGCGTCGAACAGTTGATTCAAGAAAGGGATCGTTTGGAAACTTGGAGTCAGTTGGCAATCAAAGCGTTGTATGAAGCTTCTTGAGAGGCACCCGTGGGTTGGTGTTGAAGGTCGGTGCAACGATGAGTGGATGGAGAAATCTGCACGATGATTTACCTCGATAATCATGCGACCACGCGTTGCGATCCTCGCGTGGTCGAGGCGATGTTGCCGTGGTTTAGTGAGCATTACGGTAATCCTCATAGCGGCCACCCTTTAGGGCAGGAAGCCAACGCTGCCGTTGAGCAAGCGATCGAGAGTCTGGCCGAAGATCTTGGCGTGCCTGCTGATTCGATCGTGATGACCAGTGGGGCCACCGAGAGTAATCACCTGGCGATTATCGGAGCCTGCACGCATCCAAGGCAAAAGCGGCGTCACATTGTGACCGTGACGACCGAGCATCCGGCAGTGTTGGATGTGTTCGATGTCCTGGAAACACAAGGATTTCGCGTAACGCGAGTTCCGGTCGCCCAAGATGGTGAAGTGGACGCCGGTGTCGTCGATCTGAATCGGTTGGCCGATGCCATTGACGACGAGACTGCTCTCGTGTCAGTCATGTGGGCCAACAACGAAATCGGTGCGATCGCACCGATGGCCGAGATTGCCGATCTATGCCATCAATCCGGTGCCTTATTTCACAGCGATGCTACCCAAGCGGTAGGGCGGCTGCCGGTGGATGCCAAGCGAGTCGATGTTGATTTGTTGAGTGCGACCGCACACAAGTTCTACGGGCCGAAGGGGACTGGATTGCTGGTCGTCGGTAACTCCAACCGACGTGTTCGGCTTCGTCCTCTCATGGTGGGTGGCGGACAGCAGCACGGCCTTCGCAGCGGTACGGTGAATCCGGCCGGCACCGTTGGAATCGCCACGGCACTGCGGCTCTGCTCCCAAGAAATCAGCCAAAATGCCGAGCGGGATCGGTCGATTCGTGATTCACTCTGGAGTTCACTGAATTCGGCAATCGAGGGGCTGCGAATAAATGGTCCAGCAGTAAATAGGAATCCAGCCGTGAATGGAGACTCGCGGTTGACTGGAAATCTGAACTTTCGTCTTCCCAACCTGCAGGGCCAGGCTTGGATGGCGGCCACCCCCGGAATTGCTTTCAGTAGTGGTTCAGCCTGCAGTGCGTCCGAAGCGAAGCCGAGTCACGTGTTGTCGGCGCTCGGCTTAAACGATTCTGAAGCTGGCAGCAGTGTCCGGCTGGGGGTCGGCCGCTTCAATTCGATCGATGAGATCGAGGATGCTAGCAATCAACTTATTGCAAGCTTCCGACGCTTGCTGGAGTAGTTGAGCCCCACCTCGCGATTTCGCTCTTTCCATGAACCGGTCGGCACGGTTACGATTTGAGCGACATATGTTGGGAAGAGTCATCATTCAAGGATGGAACGATGGGCGGAATCACCGCGCTGTTGTTGTTGTTCGCCGCAGGCGGAATTACATACGGCTGGAAACCCGATGATCGAGGCGGAGTGGAATACATCATCCAGGTTCCGCCGGATCAACTACAAGAATTACCGCGGCTCGGTCAGATCAGTAGCACGATCGATCCGGCGGTTCGTGGACGCGTTTCGCGCGTCGTGGTGCAGATCGGCGAAGGGCCACTCCCGCGAATCACTCCGCCCGAAATGCCATCTTCCGAGATGCCACTGAATGGCGGTCGCTCAGTGAATTTGGGGGCCGGCAGATCGAGGATTGCGGCTGCGGATGCTGCTTTGATTCCGATTCCAGAAATGTCGGATGCGTCGATGGTGATTCCAATCGCTGGGATCGAAACGGACGGTAGCCAAGCGGTGATGAAGCCGCAGGCGGGCAATGCTCAAAGCGGATCCGGCTTTGCCTTACCGCCCAGCCTGAGTAATTCGGCACCTGCCGTCGCGCCGCAGGTCGATGCGGCTGGTAGAGAAATTCCCAATCCGGCGACAGCGGCAACCGCCGATCCAAACGCTCGAATGGTCATTCCGCCACCAGCGACAAGACCGCCTGGTGGTTCGACATTGCCTCCTTTCACCGGCAGCAATGGTGCCGCCGTCTCCAATGCGATCTCCAATGCTGCAAATTCGGCTGGTTTATCCCCAGGGATGGCAACGGTCCGCCCGGGTGGGCCTTCAACTGATCCGACGAATTCTCGCGACAGTCAATGGTCACAGCTTGGGCAAAACCAACCATCTGCTCCGACGAGCAACGCTAACTCAGTTATTTCGCCCGCGCCGGTCTTGCCACCTAACGGCAGCATCTCGTCCAGTGGGGCCGCAACCGGCTTGAATACCAGTGATACATTTGGCCGAGCCCCATCCGCGGTGTCGGGGAATAATCCCACCTGGAGTAATCCCAGTCTCGCTAATCCCAGTCTCGCGACCGGTGGCACGAGCAATCCGAATGGAATGGCGGCTTCGACGACCGCAAGTAACCCATTTAGGACCCGTTCCAACGCATCAGCGGCACCGAATCGCTCAATGTTGACTCCCGCTCAAATTGCTGCGGGTGCTTGGTCTTTCGATATTTACGGCAATCCGATTGATCGGCAGGGGCGTCCCGTCACTGCCAATCAGCCTGGAGCGAATTATGCTTCGAACCCGGGGCAATTCCAGCAGCAGCCGATTCGATCGACAGCCGGCCGAGGGGCTGTGAACACCGGGTTGCAAACGCAGGGCAATCAGTTCACGCAGGGTAATCAGTTCACGCAGGGCAATCAGTACACGCAGGGCAATTCGATAAGAGGCACTGTCGGTTCGCAGCAGTCATTTGGTAATCCTCGAGGCGGTAATTCTGCGATCGCATCACTCGGAGCGCCTGCTGCGGGAGCAGTTTCGACTGCACCGACCAGTTATGGGAGCCCCCAGGCAGCCGGCGGGTCCACGGCAGGCCTAAATCCTGGGCCACCGGCAACCTATCAGCGACCAACGCAAAGCAGCCGTTCGACGATTGCTGGACCAGCGAATCGAGCTTCTGGAGGGGCAGTTGCGGGAGGTGCAGGCCTGTCTGATCCACCCTCAATCGTATCTGGCAGTGGTCGCGACTCTACTCTGGTGAATCATCGCCAAGGCTCACAGCCCTTGGTCACATGGTTGCTGCTGATCTCGTTTGTAAGCAATGTCTATCTAATCTTTTGGATGAAGCAGTTGCTTGTGCGGTACAGAGACTTAGTGGCAGCAAAGCGGGTCTCTGACTCCCGGGCAGCTGCATGATCCGCGACTGGATCAAGAGTCGCCGTGATTTAAAGAGGAAAACCCAAATTCTTTGAGATTGGTGTGCGGGTTTCCGAATCACTCACTTTGTGGTTTTTCCTAGCTTTTCGGGGGGGGGGAGTGCGATACCCACTAGGTTGGTTGTCCACCGAGTCCCCTGTGCAGGGTATTCCACAATGACGCTGCCATTTATTCGGTTATTATCAGGGTCCCTGATAGCGGGGGGGGTAAGCTTTGAATTGAACGGGATTTTGCTTCCTGTCTGCTCGCGTTCATCTACATCGCGAATTGATGTTTAAAACGCCTCGAATTTTGGTGAGAATGACGGATGGGGGCATGGCTCGACTGCTCCGTACGATATCTTTGGCAACCTTACACTCGTAAGTTCAAAACGTACGGTGAATTCACCGTTTTGTACTAATTCAAATATCTTCTCCAATGGAATTTTGCAGTATCTCTGCAACGTACGAAAAGAGCGATAAAGATGAAAAAACTATTGATTGTCGATGATCATGAGGTCATCCGGCTGGGACTTCGTTTAATGCTTGAGGATACTGATCTCCAGGTAGAAACCGAAGCGAGTTCGGCAGCGGAAGCTTTGCAGGCGATCGAGAATCAAACACCGGATGTCGTCCTGATGGATATTCGGATGGAAGGAGGGGATGGTTTGAACGCCCTCGGGCGGATGAAGTTGGACCATCCCGATCTGCCGATTGTGCTGTTTTCTGCGTACGATAACCCTACCTACATCGCTCGCGCCGTCGCCCTGGGGGCCGCTGGTTATGTGCTGAAATCGGCTCCTCGAGAGCGTTTGGTAGAAGCTTTACAAACTGCCGCTGCTGGCGAGTCGGCTTGGACACGTGAGGAACTCAGGCGGGTTACTGGTGCACTGGCAACCCCTCGGCTTAGCCAAGACATCGAAGTCCCACTGACTCAGAGGGAAAGCGAAGTACTTCGTCAGATGGCGTTGGGACTGACCAATAAAGAGATCGCCAAGATGCTTGGCATCAGCTACGAAACGGTCAAAGAGCACGTTCAGCATATTCTGCGAAAGATCGGAGTGAGCGATCGAACTCAGGCTGCTGTTTGGGCTGTTCGCAAGAACTTGGTCTAGCGCTTCCGAGCTCGGGTTTGTTTGAGATCCCGCTGGGAGGAAGTCTTGTCGGGTATTTCACCGACGTCGTAAAACACGAAAAAAGCCGACGGGTTAACCCGCCGGCTTTTTTTAGTTTCCATTCCCCTCAGCCTTGGTCAATCGTGGCCGATCAGCCGCCGGCAATGGCCAGCGGCGAGGAGCAAACAGCCGCCGGTGATTTTCCGGCGGCTATCCGTTGGGGCCTTCTCAGCCTCCTGTTGGGATCAGAGGCCCGTCGCCGCCTCCCAGGCCACCTTTGAGGTCGCCGTCGTCCGCGGAGGTGATGTTGCCACCTTCGGCAGCTTCGGCCTCGGCAGCCGCCCGTTCTTGCTCTTCGCCCCAATCGACGCGTTTGAGCGAAAGTCCGATCTTTCGCTCATCTGTATCGACACGGAGTACTTTGACCTCGATTTCTTGTCCGACCTGGACGACTTCCTCGGGGTCTTCGACTTTCTGGTCAGACAATTCACTGATGTGAAGCAATCCTTCCAGTCCATCTTCGAGACCGATGAAGACTCCAAAGTTGGTGATCTTGGTGACGGTTCCCTTGACCAGTTGGCCAGGTTGATACTTGTCTGGAATATCGCCATCCCAGGGGTCATTATCGAGCTGTTTCAGTCCCAGTGCGATTCTGCGTCGGGACTCATCCACGCTCAGGACACGACATTTGATTTCCTGGCCTTTTTCCAGCAATTCGCTGGGGTGACCGATCTTTCGAGTCCAGGACATGTCGCTGACATGCAACAGGCCGTCGATTCCTTCTTCGAGCTCGATGAAGGCTCCGTAATTGGTCAGGTTGCGAACCTTGCCGGTGACGTCCTGGCCCTCTGGATAGCGATCGATGACCTCATCCCAAGGATTCTTCTGGGTTTGCTTCATTCCCAGGCTGAGTTGCTGGCCTTCGGGATCGACACCAAGGATCTTGACGTCGATCTCGTCACCGATGTTGACCAATTCACTGGGGTGATTGATTCGCTTGGTCCAGCTCATTTCGCTGATATGGACCAGGCCTTCGATGCCGGGTTCAAGTTTCACAAAGGCACCGTAGCTCATCACATT
>JAQWPZ010000079.1 GCA_029245125.1 Rubripirellula sp. | reverse complement strand
TCGAGCGGTCGTGTCTCGGATGGCGAGGAAGGTTATTTGCCGGTTTTGTCACGCAGGATTCTAGTGACCGAATCGATTCAGCTTCCCATTCGAGGCATCGAATCCAAGGACTTCGATTTTGATAAGCTCCTGAAGTCCGCCAACTCGGACACACTGCAGCACCAGTCGTTGACCGTGCAGATGACGTCCAACCCATCTTGGTATGCCGTGATGGCATTACCCTACCTGATGGAATATCCACATGAATGTTCTGAGCAGACGTTCAATCGACTGTATGCGAACGCACTGGCTCGGCATATCGCGACCAGCGATCCAAAGATCGAACGAGTATTCGCGCAGTGGCGTGGTACACCCGCGCTGGATAGTCCACTTGAGAAAAATCAGGATCTCAAAACGGTGATGCTTGAAGAGACACCGTGGGTACGAGAGGCAAAAAGTGAAAGTCAGGCTCGACGGAATGTTGGGATCCTGTTCGATCAGAATCGGCTTGACTCTGAAACGGTCGGCGGTTTGCGTAAATTGACCCAAATGCAGTTGCCCGATGGGGCGTGGCCATGGTTTCCCGGTGGTCGGGCAAATGACTACATCACGCTTTATATCACGACTGGATTTGGTCGGCTCCGGCACTTGGGCGTGGATATAGAGGTCAGCAGCGCCTTGAAATCGCTCTCACGGCTAGATGGCTGGATGACCGAAAATTACCGACGGATTGATAAAGCAGATCGCGAGAAGAATCATCTCTCTAGCACGATTGCTTTGTACTTGTATGGACGAAGTTTCTTTCTGGAAGATCAAGCTGTTGCCGATGAGCATCGCGAAGCCGTCAAGTACTGGCTTGCACAGGCGAAGGCACACTGGCTTGACTTGGGGATTCGACAATCTCAGGCCCACCTCGCGGTCGCTCTGAAGCGTTTTGGCGACATCGAAGCGGCTCGTGGGATCATGCGGTCAATCAAGGAACGAAGCGTCAGTGACGATGAGATGGGGATGTATTGGCGAGACACCGAGTTGTCTTGGTGGTGGTACCGAGCGCCGATCGAAACTCAAGCGATGATGATCGAGGCGTTTGATGAAGTCATGGATGATCAACAGTCTGTCGAGGACTGTAAGGTGTGGTTGTTGAAGCAAAAACAGACCCGTGATTGGAAGACTACCAAGGCAACGGCTGACGCTGTCTATTCGCTGCTCTTGCGCGGTTCAGATTTACTCGCATCTGACGAGCTGGTTCAAGTTGAGCTGGCTGGCAAACGGGTCGAGGCGGATCGTGTTGAAGCGGGGACCGGATTTTACGAGCAAATTTTTACTGGCGATCAAGTTGAACCAGAACTCGGGCAGATCCGCGTCACCAAGGTCGATCAAGGCGTTGCTTGGGGTGGAGTGCATTGGCAGTACTTCGAAGACATCAGCAAGATCACGCCTCACCAGGGCACGCCCTTGGAGGTGACCAAGCAGTTGTATGTTCGCAAGATCACCGAGAAAGGGCCAGTCTTGGAACGCGTTGATGGACCCCTTGAGGTCGGCGACGAATTGGTCGTGAGGATCGTGTTGCGAAGCGATCGGGATATGGAATACTTGCACTTAAAAGATCATCGTGGCAGCGGTACCGAGCCGGTGAACGTACTCTCGTCCTACAAGTACCAAGATGGATTGGCTTACTATGAGTCGACGCGTGACTCAGCGAGCCATTTCTTCATCGATTACCTACCAAAAGGCACTTACGTTTTCGAGTACGCAAGCCGCGTGCAGTTGAAAGGTAAATATCAGAGCGGGATGGCGAGCATTGAGTGCATGTATGCACCCGAGTTCAACAGCCATTCCGAGAGCCTTGGCCTCGTCGTGGAGTGAGGTGATTGGGACAGTTTACTCGCCCCATGGCCGTACCCCCGAGGGTGTTGGGTACGGTCTTGGCGATGGAGATTGGCGGTAGAAGTCGCCAAAGATCTTGAGAAGAGATCAGAGAAGTAAGCGATCGATGCTACCAGATCCGTCAACTAGGAGCCCAACAGAATAGTTGCCTCACTCGTCGAGCGATCGCGCGATATGAGCAAACCGTAGGGTCCAACCACCCGGGGAAAACTGTTCATGGTCGCGTTGGCATTGCTGAATCAATAAGAATCGAATCGATTCTTAAATGAGTTGCAGGATTCGATGGGCGGCGACGGCCAATACCGCACCGGTGATCGGTCCTGCAACCGGCACCCAGCTGTATGACCAGTCACTATCGCGTTTGCCTTTGATTGGCAGAATTGCATGTGCCAACCGAGGACCTAAATCACGTGCTGGGTTGATCGCGTAGCCGGTCGTTCCACCTAGTGACAAGCCAATCCCAAATACCAGTAGGCCAACTGGAAGAAAACCGATCGATCCCAGGCCGAGCTTGAAAGGTTCTTCACCCTGAACAAGACTGGGGTCAACCATGAGAAAGATTGGCAGAATCAGTGCAAATGTTCCTATTGCCTCGCAGAAGAAAGCTTGGGGAAGACTTCGAATCGCAGGAGCGGTGCAGAAGCAGGCGAGTTTGGAATCCGCATCTTCGGTTACTAAAAAGTGTTGCCGATAGAAAACATAAACGAGCACTGCTCCGAGGCACGCTCCAATCATTTGCGCGACGATGTAACCGCCCGCCGAAACGAGATCTAATTGGCCCTCTAGCGTCATCGCCACAGTCACTGCTGGATTGATGTGTGCACCTGTCACATCGTTACAGCAAAGAGCACCAATGAAAACAGCGATTCCCCATCCTGCGGCAATCACCAACCAACCGGCGTCGTAACCTTTGGTTTTTGCCAACAGGACGTTGGCAACAACCCCATTGCCAAACAACACGAGCATAAAGGTACCGACGAATTCAGCGACAAAGGGGTGCATGATTCAAATTGCCTGGGGATTGATTGTCAATGAAGTTGTGTGGGAGGAAGATAATGTTGGGCGATCGCATTGAATTGCTCGAGCTGTTTTCTTTGCCATACAGAATCTCGATTTAACTCGGCCGCCATGATGGCACTTACTTGCGGAGCGATTGCCACAGCCGCACGGGAATCCAATAGTAGCGACCGCGTTCGCCGACTCAATACGTCGTCGAGGGTTCTCGCCATCTCGTGACGGATCGCCCAAATGATATCGGATTCTCGAATCGAAAGTGATGGTGTCAGAGGCTGTGCCATCGCGGGATCTGACGCTTCCAGGTGACGGATCAGTGCGAGATCGGTGCCATAATAGTCGCGAGTCTGTGACGTTTCTGGCTCGGAAGCACCATGCAGCGGAAGTGATTGGGTGCGACACGGTTCTGCGGTGTTGAGATTGCTGGTTTGGATTGCATGGTCAACACAATCCTCGGCCATCTTGCGTACGGTTGTCCATTTGCCGCCCGCGATCGTGATTAAACCGGTCTCCGAATCGCGAATGACGTGGTCGCGGGACAGGGATGCCGTTTTCGACGACTTATCCCCTTTGACCAGTGGTCGGATTCCCGTGAAAACGCTCAGCACGTCCTCGAGTTTGGCAGCAGGAGAAAGGTATTCGGCGGCGGTTTCAAGCAAGAAGGAAATTTCACCGGCGGTTGGGGTTGGTTCTAGTGCTGTGGTCGAAATCGGCGTGTCGGTGGTGCCTACGATTGCCCGATCGTGCCAGGGGATGATGAAAACCACTCGACCATCGGACGTTTTAGGCACGATCATCGCTGTCTGGCCAGGAAGAAACGTACGTGGCAAAACGAGATGGACTCCCTGGCTCGGCGCAATCATCGGTTGACATTCCGGCTGGTCCAGTTGGCGGACTTGATCACAAAACGGGCCTGCGGCATTGATGACGCAAGACGCTTCAATATGAAGTGTTTCGTGTGATTCTTGATCCACTGCAATCACACCCGAGACTTGTGATTGGTCGTCGTAAAGAAGCCCTTCGACCGACATGTAATTCATCAGGCCAGCATTATGCTCAGCCGCCGTTTGCAGCATGTTGATCAATAATCGGGCATCATCAAACTGCCCGTCGTGATAAACCACACCACCGGCAACCCGATCGGGACGAAGTGGCGGCACCAGTTCGAACGCTTTTGCAGAAGTAACTCCGCGTGACTTGCCGAAGCGATCTCGGACCGCCAAAAAGTCGTAGAGCTTCAATCCCAGGCCGTAGAAAATTCGCTGCCACAGATTTTGGCAGGGAATCAAAAAAGGAACATCGTGCACCAAGTGTGGTGCGTTCTTGCGAAGTGTGGTTCGTTCCCGCAACGCGTCACGGACAAGCGTGAGATTCCCTTGACGCAGGTACCGAACACCTCCGTGAACCAATTTCGTACTTCGACTGGAGGTTCCATTTCCAAAGTCGGCTCGCTCCAGCAGCAGCACATCGAGATTTCGTGTGGCGGCATCCAGCGCGATGGCAGCTCCAGTCGCGCCGCCTCCGATTACCACGATGTCCCAAGGCTTACTGCGGTCGCCTATTCGTGCTTCATGAGCAGCACGGTTCATGCACTCAGAACTCACGAATCTAAGTCCCAGTGTCTCGCGCGGTCGAGTGCCTTGATCCAACGTTTACGTCGGCTAGTGACTTCATCAATGCTCATCACTGGCTCGAATATTCTGTCGGTTTGCCAAATCGAAGAAATCTCTTCAATGTCGTCCCAGAATCCGACGGCGAGTCCTGCTAGATAAGCCGCACCACTGGCTGTGGTTTCAATTACTTTTGGACGCACGACAGGGACTTGCATGATGTCCGCTTGAAATTGCATCAACAGATTATTCGCGGAGGCACCACCATCGACGCGAAGTTGTTGAATGGGGATGCCTGCGTCTTGCTTCATCGCATCCAGGACATCAGCGACCTGGTAAGCGATTCCTTCCAAGGCTGCACGTGCCAGATGGCCTCGGCTCGTGCCACGGGTGAGGCCAACAATGGTGCCGCGTGCATAGGAGTCCCAGTGAGGGGCGCCGAGACCGGCAAAGGCGGGAACCATATAGACACCATCGCTGTTCGGTACGCTGGCGGCCAAGGATTCAATTTCGGAAGCGGACTGGATGATTCCCAACTCATCCCGCAGCCATTGGACTGCGGCGCCCCCAATGAAGACGCTTCCTTCCAGGAGATACTCTCTCCGTTCGGGAAGACTGCAAGCGATCGACGTGAGAAGCTGGTTTTTTGACTGTTGCGGTTGTTCACCAATATTCATCAACATGAAACACCCGGTTCCGTAGGTGTTTTTTGCCATCCCATGTTCAGTACAGTTTTGGCCGAACAAGGCTGCTTGTTGATCACCGGCAGCACCACCAATTTGGATAGCACCACCTAGTAATTCAGGGTCCGATGCGCCGTAGATCGCACTGGAAGGCAGCACCTTGGGCAGCAGGGAACGGGGAATGTTGAGGATCGAGAGCAGTTCGTCGTCCCAGTCGCCGGTCGCCAAGTTCAGCAGCATCGTTCGCGATGCGTTGGTGGCGTCCGTGGCGTGCAGGCGACCCCCTGTGAGATTCCAAAACAGCCAGCTGTCGATCGTGCCGAAAGCTAGCTCACCACGTTCCGCTCGCTCTCGGGCTCCTGGAACATTCTCGAGCAACCAGTGGATTTTTGTGCCCGAGAAATAAGAATCGATTAGCAGACCAGTCTTCCGCTGAATTAGGTCAGCATGCCCGGCATCCTTGAGTGATTCGCAGAAACCCGCCGTGCGCCGATCTTGCCATACGATTGCGTGATGAATTGGTTGCCCTGTGGTCCGATCCCAGATGACCGTCGTTTCCCGCTGATTTGTGATGCCGATTGCTGCGATGTCTTCAGCAGTCAGCTTGCATTGAGTCATCACCTTCTGCGCGACATCAATTTGAGATTGCCAGATCTCATTGGCATCGTGTTCCACCCAGCCAGCTTTTGGGTAATGCTGGGTGAATTCCTGCTGGGCCATTCCGACGATCGACCCTGCATGGTCGAAAACAATGGCTCGCGAGCTGGTGGTGCCTTGATCGAATGCTAAAACAACACTCATTGGTTCAGACTGGAATGAGGAAAAGAGCTGATGAGGCTTTAGTTTACGTTGTCGACCGGGTGGTGTGGGTAGGCCAGATACATGATTCAACAAGACGCTCGCCAACTATTGGAAAACGGACAAGATTGGGTACCCGCGTTGAAACGGCTCGGCGACCTGAATGTTCGAATATCGCTCGTTGCCACTGGTGGGGGTAGTGGAGCTATCGCAAAATGTTTCTGTCGGGCGGGAGCTTCCAAGTGCTTCGTGGAAGCAACGGTTCCCTACTCACGCGGCGCCGCACGCAACTTTCTAGGTCGAACGCTCGATTCACCCAGTGTTAGCGAAGAGACGGCGATCGAGTTGGCCGCGATGGCGCATCAACGTGCCGGTCAGTTAGCCGATGATCAGTCGGGCGTTCCGGTTGGAATCGCCTTAACCGCCGCATTGCCAACGGATCCACCGCGCGATCACCGTTCGGCCATCTACGTTGCCCTGGTCAGTGAACGGAAATCTGAAACATGGCAGATCTCGCTAGCCACGAATGATTTCGACCGGCGAACTGCGGAGCAAGTTGCGGACGCGATGATTCTCCAAGCGCTGAACACGCTTTAGGGTCTTTCAAAGGGCAATCACGTGGTTAGCTGGAGCTCATCGCAGCCGCCAACTGCTCATAAGTGCGTCTGCTGTCCAGCTTGGTGCCACGATTATCGAGAGCAATTTGATAGAGGTGTTGACCGCACGGTGTCGGATACTTGCCGGTGATACAACCTTGGCAGAGGTGATCGGCTGGCTTGCCAATCGCGCGGGCGATCGCTTCGACGGGCAAATATCGCAATGAGTCAGCACCGAGGTCGTCAGCCAAGCGTTGCTGAGCGTCGGCGGTCACACAGCCTTCATGGGTGAAATACTTGGGAGCGATCAGTTGATCAATCGTACTCATGTCGATGCCGTAAAAGCATGGTGCGATGATCGGCGGGCAAGCGACCCGAACATGGATCTCCTTCGCGCCACCCACATCTCGGATTCGATCCAATAGCACATTCATCGTCGTGCTGCGGACGATTGAATCTTCGACCAAGATCACTGTTTTGTCTTTCAATACATCTCGCAGGGGAGTGTATTTCGTGGCCGCTTTTGCCTTGCGGGCTCGTCCCGCCTCGATGAACGTACGACCTGCGTAGCGATTGCGGATGAGACCTTCTCGGGAAGGAATCGACAGCTCAAATGCCATCGAGTCGGCAGCTGCTTTGCTGGTGTCGGGAACCGGCACGATGATCGTATTTTCAGGATTCAAATCGACTCGGCCGTCTTCGACTTCGGCTCGCGCTAATTCCTCACCCAGTTTGGTTCGACTTAGATAGACGCTGCGGTCATCTAGCGTGCTGGCAACATTCGCGAAGTAGATCCATTCAAAGAAACAGTGAGCAGGTTTCGATTCTGGTGCGAATCGTTCCATCCTGAATCCGGTTTCTGGGCTGATGACAATCGCATTGCCGGGCGGCAACGATTTTATCTGATCGTTCCCGAAGCCAAGATTTAACAAGGCCACGCTTTCACTGGCAGCAGCGAACAGCGGTCCCTCGTGGACGTAGCACATCGGTTTGATGCCCAGTGGGTCGCGGGCGACAATCATTTCCCCTTCGGCGGTCAGTAGCGCCAGGCTGTACGCACCGTCGAAGCCGCGAGTCGTTTCCCGCAATACGTCGACCCAGTCAAGTCGCTTCTGTGACTGGCTTAATAACCGCGCGAACTCATGCAGAATGATCTCTGTATCGGTATCGAGCGCCAAATGGTGATCACCGTCGGCGAGTAATCGCTCCTTCAGCAGTCCGTAGTTCGACAATTGGCCGTTGAAGCAAAAACTGAACCATTTTCGTTTATGGATATGTTTGCGATTGAACGGTTGCGCATAGGACCGATCGTCTTGACCACAGGTCGCATATCGGACGTGGCCGATCGCAGCTCGTCCGGCATAGTTCCGCATCAATGCCTCGGCTTTGGCACGATGGTTCAGTCGAAACACCTCGGTAACCGTTCCGACATCCTTGCGGGTTTTCAATAATCCGGGGCGGTCAGGATCGTAAGTCGTCATCCCAGCAGCCAATTGACCGCGATTCTGGATGTCTAGCAGCATCCGCGGCAACAGCTGTGAAATGTGCCGGGGGCCGTCGGACGTGCAGATCGGACTCCTGCCGCGTCCGGACAGGTGGTAGATCGCTGCCACACCACATTCGTGATGTAATTCGCTCATAGCGATGGGTATCCCTAAGTCATCATCGGGGGAGAGGTATCATCGGAAGAGGACGATGGCGTACACGACGCAAAATCCGACTGTTTTGTACAGCGGGCTTCCACACTCGTCGATTCCCCCTGACAATTCGATCACGCTGGGAACTTGCTTATTTCCCTGGATGCCCGCAATTTCGGCGTGATCTGGCTGAAACGATTTTTTTCGATCTCAATTTCTTCCATTTTATCATGACTTCGATAACTGACCCATTGGAGGCGCGACGCACGGCGATCGAGACCGCCCGCAGCGTTGTGGTTAAGGTGGGAACCCGCGTCGTGACCGACGCGGAGGGCAAGCTGGACCATCGTCGGATCGAACTTTTGTCCGCTCAGCTGGCGAGAATCGCCGATACCGGCCGGCAAACGTTGATGGTCAGCAGTGGTGCTGTGGGAGCGGGGTTGGGAAAGCTTGGTTTGGATCAGCGACCCTCTGGGTTGGCGCAATTGCAAGCAGTTGCCGCGGTCGGACAGACGGATCTCATCCAGGCTTACGAGACCGCAATGTCGAAATCTGGTCGGCACGTGGCCCAAGTTCTGCTAACCGCGGCTGACCTGCGTCGCCGCAGCGGTTATCTGCACGTTCGTAATGCGTTGAATCAGATCCATGCTTTCGGTGCAATTGGAATCGTCAATGAGAATGATTCGGTCGCGGTTTCAGAATTGATGACAACCTTTGGTGACAATGACCGTTTGGCAGCTCAAGTCGCAGGACTGTTGAATGACGCGATGTTAATCATCTTGTCGGATGTGGACGGGTTATACGACGGATCGCCTGAGAACCCAGCCAGCAGTCGGATTTCGATGGTTGAAAACATTGATGATCGAATTTTGGGGTATGCGCAAGATCACAATTCGGCTCACAGTAAAGGCGGTATGGCCAGTAAATTAGAAGCGGCTCAAGTCGCGACGGCGCATGGTCAGGCGACCATCATTGCCCCCGGTCGCGACGATGATGTCCTGGATAAAATATTCTCAGAAGTTGATATCGGGACGATTTTTTTACCGAACAATAAAACGATCCGGGGTCGTCGCCGCTGGATTGGTTCGGCGGCGCGTATCGCTGGCAGCTTAAATCTTGATGCTGGTGCAACTCAGGCTGTATGCAAGCAGGGTGGCAGCTTGTTGGCAATCGGTATCGCTAGCGTGAATGGTTCTTTTCAACGTGGTAGTGTCGTCTCGCTTCATGACCCCAACGGGCAAGAAGTCGCTCGCGGTCTTTGCAATTATCCCTCGAGTGAAGTTGAAAAAATTCTCGGGCAACCCAGTGAGAGGATCAGTGAGATTCTAGGGCACCGTCCTTATGAGAGCGTGGTTCACCGCGATAACTTGGTGCTGAGCGCTGGGTACGAATCTGCCTGATCACTAGATTGTGGGACCAACATAAAGTGATAGCGGTGGCGGTTTCGACGAACGTCCGTACCAGCTATGCAGCAACTGTTGGGTTTCCTCGTCAAACCAACGGGCTGGAATGGCAAATCGAATATGACGTCCAGCGTCACGGACGATCAATCCCACTGCGGTCCAGCGGAAATGTTGTAGTGCCGCATCGTGATAAGAGTAAACCAGTTTCTTATGGGCGATCGAAACGCGATCGGGATACACCACAACGGTGTAGCGGCCGATCCTTCGCCAAGTTCGAGACAACTGCAAATAGCCCGCACCCAAAAATCCAACGCCCATGAGCGAGATGATGAGCGCGCCGCCTGTTCTTAGGCTGTCTGTTTTACTGAATCGATAGTGGCTAGGTGGATTGCGGACCCAAGCAGGCAGTGAGTTGGCTTCGTAGACCGCGACAGATAGCACCACGATCCCCAGGCCAATTAGCATCCAGCCGGACCATCTCCAAACGCGCCAACAGGGAAGTGAGCGGAGGTCAGCTCCTTGCAGAGTATCTTCGCTCCAGATTGCGTTCGTGTCCCCGCAAATCGCGTTCATTAAGGCTGTTTGAGTGACGTCGGCAGGATTAGCAGATGTCGACCAGCTGTTCGTGATGTCTTGATCAATAATCGGTAGCGTTGTTTCGAAGCCAGGCAGTTGAAGAATTGCATGCGTCCGCGAAACCTTGCAACGCAGACAATGTCGGAATCGCGTTGCGACGCTGACCGCGGGGCCATGGATGACAACGCACCCAGCATCAATCCGACCGCGAATGGTTCCAGCCAAGCCGCGATATTTTCGCTGAAATGATCCACCATTGCGGAAGCTGAGATTTGAAAACCAAGTAATGCTGAGTAGAACCCAGGTTGGGGTCAGGACGCAGAAGATGCCGGCATAGGGACTGCCGGCGGCGGCGAAGAGTGACCCGAGCCAAAGTAACGAAAGCAATGCAAAACTAATGTCCAGCACACGGTGTCGCCAATGTTTCCGCCGCTGGTGTAAACCATGCGGCGACCAGTCCGATGTAAACTCGATACCCAACATCGATCCCCCATCAACGAGGGTTGCGTTAGATGCAGAATCAGAAGGTGTTTCATAGGGATTGGTCATGCGATTTCCAAAGCCACTGCATCTCGGGGGTGCCGTATCTTGGTTCTCTTATTCGCTTCAATCAGTGCCAGCGGTGCCTAGGCTTTTTGGTGGACCACTGGTTTTCGGCGACGCGGATAAAGTGTGCGGCACAATTCACAAACGGTCCCATTGCAACCACGAGCACTGCAGTACTCTCGTCCGAAAAAGATGATCTGCAGATGTAATTTGTTCCAGCATTCTTCGGGGAACAATTTTTTTAAGTCGGATTCGGTTTTCGTCACGTTTTGGCCATTGGTCAATCCCCATCTCTGGGCCAAGCGATGAATGTGGGTATCAACGGGGAAGGCGGGAACGCCGAAAGCCTGTGCCATCACTACGCTAGCCGTTTTGTGGCCAACACCGGGTAGCGATTCCAATGCAGGGAAACTTGCCGGAACTTCGCCCTCATGTTCATCGATCAATAGAGCGGAAAGGGAAGCGATGTTTTTTGCTTTTTGCTTTGAAAGGCCGAGCGGGCGAATGATGTCAAGAATTCGCTCAGCGCCCAACTTTCGCATTTTCGTAGGGTTTGGTGCGAGAGCGAAGAGTTGCGGCGTAACCTCGTTTACCTTTTTATCGGTACACTGGGCGCTCAGTAAGACAGCAACCAGCAGAGTGAAGTCATTGCAGTGGTCCAAGGGGATCGGCGGATCGGGATAAAGTTCGTCGAGCCGCTGGCGAATGATGTCAGCGCGTTCCTGTTTCTTCACGCTCAAAGTGTCCTTTGTCGTAGGAAGGCTATGTTCAACAAATTTAGCATACCCGTTCTGATGAGATTATGCGTGTCCGCTTCGCTGATGATCTCGTTGGTCAGCCTTGCCATTGGTGAAACAACCGTTTCGATTGTTGATTCCAACGATGTTTCAATTTCCACCGCTGGTCAGGAGATCGAACTCGTCACCACCGGACATGACCCTTTCGTTGTCTGGAAATGCTCAGCGAATCCAGCCAAGAGTGGAGATCATGTTGTTGCGTTTGAGTATTTTGCGGTGGAAACAATCGAGCAACCGTCCGCGTTTTTGGGTCCACCGATCACCGAAGCAACGCGAGTTGATCTACCAGACTTAACGCAGGCAGAAGGCTGGCAGAGTTATGCTGCCGATTTAATCCACCTATCGGGAAAACAGATTCAGCCTGCGGTGAATCTGCTGAGGCTCGACTTTGGGAGGCGGGCCGGAGTATCGCTTCGACTTCGACAAATCGAATTAAGAAAGCCGACCAAGCAAGAGAGGCAGAAGTTACTCGAAGCAGAGACCATCCGGCAATCAAAATTGACGAAGGATCAAACGATTCAAAAATACGTCGCCTCTGATTTCGAGGCAACGATCGACCAAGTTGATGTCAGCTTGGATGAGATTCAGATTTCGGGGGAAGTACTAAAGCCTGGAAGATTGGGGGCCCTTCAGCTTTTTGAATATCCACCGTCGATCTCAATTGCCGCCGACGGGGTGCGACGTTTGGATACGCCAACCGTTGATGGCCCCCGTTTCACTTTCTTGGTGCCACGATTTGAGAACGGCCGCGATCGTTTGCACAGCGGTTGGAGATTGGGTCAATTCGATGGACTTCGGGGTCGCACAGAATACCTGACGGCACGACACTTCCCGACAAGTGTGATGAACGATGTGAAGCGGATGTCCGTCAAGCGTCTACGCCCCAAGTCACAGAAGGGGTTGGGGGGCATTGGTTTGAGTGGGCCGCTTGACGAGTTGCCGGAGCTTGGTGTCCACGCAATCACGATCAATATCGTTTTGAATTCTTTCGTAAGCAATCAAGCTGATGCAGGGCAGGGCGGGGTAGGGCGTGAGCGAATCGACGATGGCACGGGTACCGCCGCCTATTTTGATCCCCGGCCGTTTGCGTATTACGATCGCGTAATGGAATTCGCTCGCCAGCACGAGATGGTGGTGTCTGCAATCTTGTTAATTCCTCGAAGCAAGCGTACGCAGAACCAATCACCCTTGGTGCATTCCGAGGCAGATGGGGGAATCTATGCGATGCCCCCGATGACGTCACCGAATGGATCACGCGTGTACGCGAATGTTCTTGATCGAATCGCTCGCCGATATTGTGATCCTGCGCAATCACCGGGTGGGATCACGCATTGGATCGCGCACAACGAGATCGATTTCCACACGGTCTGGACCAACATGGGCAAGCAGCCACGCGGCGTTGTGATGGAAGCCTATTACCGTTCGATGCGAATGATCTCTCAAGCCGCCCGTCAGTACAATCCTGATGCAACCGTGTTTGCGTCACTGACGCATCACTGGAATATCCCGGATGATGGTGGATGGCAGCGATTGTCTCCCAGGGAGGTGCTCGAAACACTGCAGCGATATAGCGACATGGAGGGCAGTTTTGATTGGGGCGTTGCTTTTCATCCTTACCCCCAAAGTTTGTTTTCGACTGTCGCATGGAATGATCGAGATGCGATTGATGATTTGGATACTTCTTACATCACGATCCAGAATCTGCAGGTCTTGGGTCAGTTTATGAAGCAGCCGGCAATGCGTGATGCGCGAGGTGAGATTCGAACAGTTTTGCTGAGCGAGCAGGGGTTTCACACGGCAGATTACAGCGAACGCTCGCAGCAGTTCCAATCCGAATCACTTTCCTTCGCGATGCAACGGGTCAAGCAGATGCCTTGGATCGAATCGTTTCACTATCACCGCTGGATTGATCACCCTGATGAAGGTGGATTGAAACTGGGATTGCGAACTCTGCCAACGGCAGACAATCCGCACGGAGCTCGCAAGCAATCGTGGTATGTCTACCAAGCGATTGAGTGAACGTGTCACCACGTTTGCCAGCAGGAATCTTGTTGCTGACTCTCCAGGCATCGGCTTAAGAAACGTACTCCCTGCATGCCGTCATGCACGGTGGGGTAGAGGGTGGAGCCTGGGGAGACAGGTTGGCCTGCGTTGATACGTCTCATGTCAGCAAATGCATCACGATAGACGTTTGCAAACGCCTCGAAGAATGCTTCGGGGTGTCCGCCCGGCAAACGGCAGGCGGCGACGGCGGCGGGCGATGAGTAGTCTGCGTTTGGGTTGCGTTCGTAAATCTGGGTTGGTTTTCCAAGCGATCTGACAAACAACTGATTTGGAGATTCTTGTTGCCAACTTAGGGCGGCACGCGTGCCGTCAACTTCGATGGAGAGATCATTCAGACGACCGTGGGTCACCTGACTCCAGGTTACCAAGCCCGTCGCACCACCATCGTATCGGATGACTGCATGTCCATAGTCATCCAGTTGGTGGTGGGGTGAGTACGAATTCATCTGACTGAGCAAAGTTTTGGGTTCTAGTCCACTGACAAAGGATGCCAAGTGAAAGGCATGGGTACCGACGTCGCCGAGGGAGCCGCCGGGACCATTTTTTTCAGGATCAGATTTCCAGGCACCCCGGGAGGGAGTGGTGGCCGGATCGATCCCGTGCATCCATCCCTGAACGTAGCTGACGCGTACCGCGATGACGTCGCCAATCTCGCCAGCGGCGACCATTTCGCGCGCCTGACGCATCAAGGGGTATCCGGAATAGTTATGTGTCAAGGCAAACACGCGGTCGCTGTTCTCAGCCACATCAACCAGTTCTTGGGCATCCCTCAAGGTAGTTGTCATTGGCTTATCACAGACAACATGAAAGCCAGCTTTTAATGCCGCGGTCGCGATTTCACAGTGCGTGTGATTGGGGGTGGCGATCGAGACGAAATTGATTCGATCATGCGGATCTCGCCGGAGCTCTGATTCGAGCAGAGCGTGATAGGATTCGTAAGCACGATCGGGGGCGATACCGAATGGGACCGCGGCAGCTTTTGCTTTTTCTGGATTGGAGGAAAGCGCCCCGGCAACTAATTCTGCCTGTCGATCAAGCGTTGCAGCGGTGGCATGAACTTTTCCAATGAAGCCTGTGCCACCACCACCGATTAATGCCATGCGAAGTCGATCCATCCCCATTTCTCCTATTGTGCCTGTGAGTCTTCCACGATCAGCAACTGCCCAAACAATTCAAACGCTCGTATCTGCCCTTTGTGCTAGCCAATGATTTCGGGGATCAAGTTGCCATGCACATCCGTCAGTCGACGATCGATCCCATTGTGTCGCACGGTTAGTCGCTCATGTTGAATTCCAAGTAGGTGCAGGATGGTGGCGTGGATGTCGTAAACCTGAGTCGGGCGATTTCTGTCAAGCGGTTTATATCCCCATTGGTCTGACGGCCCATAGGTCACACCTGGCTTGATGCCCCCGCCACACATCCAATTTGTAAAGACATATGGATTGTGATCACGCCCCTTGCTGCCTTGAGTGCTTGGCATCCTTCCGAATTCCGTCGTCCAAAGGACAATCGTGTCTTTCAGCAATCCGCGTTGTTTGAGATCTTGAATGAGCGCTGCGGTGCCGACCGCCATGCCGCGGGCCAGGGGGCCGTGGTCACGACTGATGTCTTCGTGGGAATCCCAGTTGCGCCTGGGAAAGCTATTGTCATTGCCCGACCAAATCTGCACGAATCGGACACCTCGCTCGATCAATCGCCGCGCGATCAGGCACTTGCGACCGAAATACTCCGCTTCTTCGTCTGCATTGATCTGGTCTGGATAGGTGCGTCCTGCGCGATCCAAGCCATACATCTTCAGGGTATGCGATGATTCCTCAGATAGGTCGAGTGCGGCGGGCGCGCTCAGTTGCATCTTGGCGGCGAGTTCATAGGAACGGATTCTTGACTCCAAACGGGAGTCACTCATCCGCTGTTGCTGATGCGCACGATTCAGTTCGGTCAGCAAACGCAGGCCTTGTTCATCAGACTGTGGGGTAACAAAATCAGACTGTGGCAAGAGATCTTCAATTGGGTTTTCACGTTGTGGGAAAATCGCAGTTCCTTGACTGCTAGCCGGCAAAAAGGCCGACCCCCAATTTTTCGGACCGTTACTGGCGAACCCGCGGTGATCAGGCAGGACGACAAATGTCGGCAGGTTTTCGTTGATTGCGCCCAACGCGTAACTGACCCAAGATCCCATGCCTGGAAAACCTGGACGCTGAAATCCAGTGGCCTGTAAGTAGGTCGCTTGGGAATGGACACCCGTTTTGCCAACCATATTGTGTACGAACGCGAGATCGTCAACACATGCTCCAAGTGGTTCGACAACCTCCGAAATCATCTTGCCCGTTTCGCCGTGCGGAGAAAATTTGAACGGTGATTTCATCCAGGGTCCCAAGCCATTCTGGAATGCTTCCACATGTTCACCAAAGTCAGATGGTTCACCATGGTGTTTCTCAAGCAGCGGCTTATGATCCCAAAGATCCAAGTGACTTGCGGCACCACCCATGAACAATTGGATCACACGCCGCGCCTTTGGCGGATGGTGAAGTGTTTGCAATGCCGGGGTGGCGTGAGCGTCGTTGTGAAGCATGCTTGCCAAAGCAAGATTGGCAAAGCTGCCGGTGGCGAAGGTTCTTCGATCTAATGGGGGCATGATGAAAACATAATCACAGAGAGGTTCCGGGAATGTTTGAAACAGCAGGGTCAGTCGATGAAGACAAATTCACTAAGATTGAATAGAACGCGGCAGAGGTTTTCGAGCCCATGTGTGTTGGCGTAATCATTCAGGTGATCTAATTCAAAAGCATTCGGCATTCGAGCGGTGATAAGTTGAAATGCGTACGAAATTTGTCTCCGTTGATTGTCACTATGGGCTTTGATTCGTCGCGAGAATTGTCGCGACATTTCCAAGTTAAACCGATTGTTAAGCAGCGAGAGTGCCTGCAGTGAAGTGAGGGTTTCCAATCGCTTGGGTGTGCTTTGTGACGAATCGGCGCAATCGAGGGTGGTCATGTAGGGATCAGGTTGTGATCGCACGATGAAGCGATAGATGCTCCGACGGTGTGATTTTGGATCGGATGGATCGAATTTGTGATACTCGTAATGGGGTGAATGAGTCGTTTTTTCCAACTCAAAGAGATAGAAACCAGGTCCACCCATGTCTAAGTTCAGGCGTCCGCTGGCAGCAAGAATCGAATCCCGGATCTCCTCAGCCGTCAATCGTCGACGATTCATTCTCCATAGATAACGGTTGTCGTCATCGACTGCGGCGTTTTGATCGTGATGCGCTGATGCTTGTCGGTAAACGCTGCTCGTGACAATCAAGCGATGCAACTGTTTGAAGGATTGGCCGCGATCGCGAAATTCCGTTGCCAACCAGTCCAGCAGCTTGGGGTGGGTGGGGATCGCACCCATGCGTCCAAAGTCGTTGGGCGTTGATACGATGCCTTCACCAAAATGGTATTGCCAAATTCGATTGACGACCGACCTCCACACAAGTGGATGGTCAGGTCGCGTTAGCCACTCGGCAAGCTTGCTGCGACGTTCCGCTTCGGAATCTGTTGAGATCTGCCACGCTTCATCAGCGGATAACGGAAGCAAACCAGGGTTGGCAGCACCTCTCGGTTGTTGGATCTCACCGCGATGAAGCACGAAAATTGGTCTTGGTTTACCACCTGTTGGCTTGAAGTTTCCCTGGGGTTTAAATTCGGTGGCGGCGGCGTATACCATCCGCCCTTTCGGAAGCTGGTCAATTTGTTGCTTTAGCTTTGTGATTCGCGCGGTCAATGTTTTACGTTCTTGTTGACGCTCAGGTGTATCGATCCGCGTCCATATTTCACTTCGTTCTCGCTGCACATTGCCGAGCAGTTGTTCGGCCTTCGGATCGGCGGCATGGGCCCAATCGGAATTCACCAAGTTGGTTTTTGTCCAGCGGACGGGAGCTTCGATCGAATCAAGCGCACGCACTGTTGCATCTGCGGCGACATTGTTTCCCTCTGAATCGAGGACCTGAACTTCAGCCAAGGCAAAAATGTAATCGTTACGTCGTTCAGCGAGTTTTGTCGCGGTGACACGTACAATACGGGTCGTCTGACCACCTATGTTTAGGACGACAGGCGTTAATCCGGGGTTTGGTTCGTCACTTGCGGACTGATAGAACGTTTTCCAGTCCTGTTGTTTGTTTGTATTGGGACGTAGTTCAATTTGGTAGCGAATCGGAAATCCAAATCCAGCACCAATTCCCGCGAAGTCGTCATGCGTTGCGTTCAAAACGATTTGTTCAACCGGAACGGCACGGCCCAGGTCGATTTCAATCCACTTGGTTGCGTCGGAGGAGGATGCGATTGCGCTGTGGTATCCAAACGCAGCTGTCTTTTGAACGTCCACCTTCGCTGACAACGTTTCAATTTGTCGGTCCAAATCGGTCAGGCGTGAACCACCTGCTTTGGAGATTTGCTGTTCCAGCTTCTTGAGTCGCTGCTCAGACTTGTGCAGGTTTGCTTGTAAATCAGATCGTTGTTGTTCCACCTTGGAGTCCAAGTCATATGGACGCTCGGCGCGATCAACAGCCGAGAACAAGGCTTGCAGACTGTAGTAGTGCTCTTGCGTGAAGGGGTCGAATTTATGGTTGTGGCAACGGGCGCATTGAACTGTCACGCTGCAAAATGTGTTCATTGTATTGGTGACCATTTCGTCGCGGTCTAAATTCCTGGCGACTTTTCCATCCAGTTTAGATTCCGAGACTTCGACGTGCCCGATAAAGTCCCACGGACCGGATGCAAGAAATCCAAGTCCGAGGATGCCATCTGGTTCGTTGGGGAATAAGACATCCCCTGCGACTTGTTCTTTGACAAAACGTTCGTACGGCTTGTCGTCGTTGAAGCTGCGGATCACATAGTCGCGATAGGGCCAGGCGTTCGGTCTCAGTTTGTCTTTGTCGTAACCGCAGGTGTCTGCGTATTTGACGACATCGAGCCAATGGCGTGCCCAGCGTTCCCCGTAGTGACGGGAATCAAGCAATCGATCGACCAACATTTCGTATGCTTGGTCAGATGGGTCTTGAACGAACGCCTCCGTTTCTGCGGGTGTCGGTGGCAAGCCTGTCAGATCGTAAGTCAGTCGTCGGATCAATGTTCGACGGTCAGCCGTCGGTGAATGGGTGATTCCAAGTTCGTGATGCTTGGCAGCGATGAATCGATCGATCGGAGTGCGTACCCAATCCGACTGGATCTGTGGAAGCTCCGGTTTTCTGATTGGCTGAAAAGACCACCAATCAAAATCTTCTACCGCGTCACTGATGCGGAATCCGTCCGGCCATTTGGCACCAGCATCGATCCAGGCCGCGATTTTGTTCACGTCTTTGATCGCAAGTGGTTTGCCATTCTTTGGCATTGATGGTGCTGTACCGTCGGTAACTGAAATCGCGTGGAACAGTTCGCTGTTTTCTGCATCGCCCGGAATGACATAGTCACTCTCGACAAGTGCGTCTGAGCTTTCCAGCGAGAAGTCACCTTCGCGATCGACGTCATTGTGACAGTGCAAGCAGTGTTTACCGAGGATACTCGCAATCTGATCGAAATTGGGTGACTGGGCTTGGCAGGGTTGCGTGCATGTGGCCAGGAAGACGGCTGTGATCAGGCTGATTAGAGTTCGTGTGAACATGCTTTGGTGATTTAAACTGCCCAAGAAATAAGCAATCGTGGTCGCTGGAGCGTCTGGTGCGGGAAACGCCAGCTTGGTTTTGGGTGATTCGTACGTCGGCATCCGTTGCGCAAATCCAGCTAAGGAGTGCTTTGTGGCGTTTGTAGTGTGCCGGGAATGCTCGTATTGAGGTACCGCCAGTTTTTCAGGTAGGCCAGTAAATGCGACATCGCGCTGGAGTCCATGGTTTGTTCGAAGCCTTCCGGCATCAATGAAATTCCGGGAGCTTGCATCATGTCGATGTCCTGGCGAGAAACGGTGATTCGTTCTCCACCCTTTTGTTGAAGTGTGACTGCTCCAGAGGATTCATCGATTAGCAATCCATCCAGGACTCTGCCGTCGAGTGTCAAGACACTGTATTGGATGTAGGAAGCATCGATGGCAGCGTTGGGATCCAAGATGGATGTCAGCAAAGACTCGGCGGTCTTTGTCCGGGTGTCACTGATGTCCGGTCCCACATTGGTTCCTTGCCCATCAATCTGGTGGCAGGCCGAGCAATGCTCCATGAACAATTTTTTGCCCAATTTTGCGTCGCCAAGTTGTGTTGCCGAAACGGCATACCGTTGCAAAACAGCGACACGATCGGGGGCGGAACGTAGTAAACCGGTCGCGAGTGCACGGATTTCTGGGTCAGAATGCTGGCGAAAACGTTTTGCCGTGGTGGGATCGACGACCGTTTTGGGAATTGAACCATCTTCGATCTTTGTGAGTAGCCAAAGCGTGTCACCCGCCGATCGACTGCATGCAGAAACAGTTGCGGAACGCAGGGAAACACTCATGCCCATCAGTTTGTTAACCAAGTAGTCTCGCGTTCCTTGTGGGTCTTGCCGCAAGAGAATCGGCAGAATCGCGATACGGACCGGTGGGGGTGAATCAGCATCGAGCAAGTGTGTCAGTTGTTTTGGGAGGTGCCCTGTTTCATTGGCGATGCTGATTGCTCGAGCTCTCCAGTCCGCTGGTGCCGAGGTATTGCCGACAGCTTTACCAGTTGTCTCAAGCGCCGTGACGAGAGTCATGCGATCTGCGTCATCAAGCATTGAAAGGATTTGTTTTGGGGATCGACGTCCACGTTTGGTTCCTACAAACCAAGCTTCTAGACAATCCAGCAAATCGCTGGTCGTCGCCTCCTCTAATGTTTCGAGTTTTCGGTTCTTGAGCTTTTGGGCGATGGCGGTTGCCGCAGATATTGGATCATCGACAGACATTCGCTGAATGAGGCGATTGAGCAATTCTGGATGTTTGATGTCAACTTGTGCGAGTTTTGCCGCTAACCCTTTTAGCAAGGCAGGATCGACGGCCCCCAATGTTCGCATCGTCCAGAGGTCGTTTGTCGCGAGAGCGATCGCTACCATTCCATCAATGCGCTGTGTCGGGTGGTCGGACATGCCAGCGAGAGAAGCGGCTGCGGCGCGAAGCACCAACGGATCAGAATCTGAGCTCGACCGGATGGCCAAGGCGACTCCATTGTCGAGTTCACGGGATAGATTGACCGCCAAAGCGCGAAGCCGAGCATGGGGTGATTTGGCAAGTGAGTCCGTATCTTCTGGAAGCAAACGGCCGCGGCGGTGTAAAATCCAAGCGGCGCGAGCCTGCCCACGGAACGAATCTTGCGATTGTATGATGGAACGTAACAGCGTCTCATCTACATCCTTTGATTCCAAAATCAACTGGCTAGCAACTTGTCGCTGCCAAGGTGAATTAGAGCTGAGCCATTGAAACGCTTGATCCAATCGATCTAAGCGTTGGTGAGATTCATCTGTGTTGAGTGGTGTGATCTTCCAGATTCGACCGAGGTTGCGGCCATCCATTTGATCAGGTCGTGATTTCAACTCAATTGGCATGAAATCCGGATGTTCGATAACAGCGCGGGCCATATCGACCACGATGACGGATTGTCCATTTCCCACCGTGGCATCCACTGGCCGAAACCAAGTGTCACTGGAAGATAAGAACTCTTGTTCCGACTCTTCGCGATGGGAGTTCCAAACGCTTCCACTGCGGTTCATTCGTTGTCGCTGCACCAAGTATGCAGTCGGTTCGCATGTCAGCAGCCATTCGCCCGAGTCATCTTCCATCCCAGCAGCCAAGACCCCACAGGCGGCGCTGAATTGCCCGGAGTGTAGGTTGCTGGTCGTCCAGGCATTGGCTCTTGAGAATACGCGAGATTTCTCGGCAGCCAAAGCGACGTTGTGGATCGCATCGCGTGATGCCAACCAGGGGTCACGGTCGACCGCCTGCAAGGTAAGCGGAGTCATCATGGCTGGGTTTCGATTGCTACATCCGATGCGACGACCAAAATCGTCAATCGTCATGCCGAACTGGCTTTTACCAGCCACGACGCCCCACCAAGTTCCATCAGGGTCAAAGCAGAAATCGCGGTCTCGCAGATCGAGTGGTGTTGGTTTTTGATCGAACCGCGGATCGACAGCCTCGATTTTTCCGCCGCGCAAGCCATTGGCGATATAAATCAATCCGTCTGGGCCGAGCATCGGATGATTCGCACGAAGTTGTTGATTCTGTTCCGCGAATCCTTTGAACCAGACAGTTGTTTCGTCTGCGGTTCCGTCGTCGTCCACATCCCGCATAAAAACGATGCGTCCAGCCAATGTGACAATGGCGCCGTCACGATAGGGTTGGACGCCTGTAGCAAAGAGCAACTGATCCGCAAAGATAGTCGCTTGATCAAAGGTGCCATCTGCATCACGGTCCTCCAGGATTTTGATTCGACCGGCGGGGTGATTTCCATTGAGTGGTCCGCTGGGATAGTCGGGCATCTCAACAACCCACAGACGACCTTGGCGGTCAAGTCGCGCGGAGATGGGATCTGTGATCAACGGTTCGCTGGCAATTAGGTCAAGTCGATAGCCCTCCCGAACCTGCAATACTGATGCAGCCTGTTGAGCAGGCGATTCGATGTCTTGCGCGTTGAGGATGAACCAAGGTGAAAGCAGTAAAAAGAGTGTGGCGAAACGTTTCATTTCGATTGCGCATTGATTCCGAGGTGATCAACAATGCCCCGCGATGGGCGAGGCCGGTTTCGTTGCCGTGATCGCCGACAGGGCAGGGCAGGGCTGCTAAGCCATGCGGAGGGCGATCGTGCTTGGTTGCTTTTTCTTCGGGAGACCGGCAGCACAGGTGGCCAGTCGATCAAGTGATCGCAAACAAGCTTGGTTTAGTTTACCACGCCGCGAGCGAGTTTAGTGATGCGAGGGGAATGCCGGCAAAGTGACAGCAACAAGTAGCAACGCTCCAGCGACCGCCGTCGGCGCGACTGCAAAACCAAAAATCCCTAGCAATCCCAGCCAAAATGCCGGGTGAATGAAGATTGGCAATAACTTGTCTTTCAGTGGCCGTAAGCACACTAAAAATCCACCCACAATCGCCAACGTGAGTAAGTTAATGATGGCAGTTCGCAGGCCGAGGTCACTATCCGAGATTGATTGGATCGGCCGAGGTGGGTTGGTGGCTGAAAGGGCGACAATTTGCTGCGGCTCAAATCCTTCAAAATCGCCGACACCGAACATCACTTCATTTCCAGACGAGGCTGTCAAAATTTCGGTGGGATTCGTGGAAGGCAACGTTGATTCTGATGGCAAGAAGCGATTCAAGAGCCCTGCCAATTCGGTGTCGAGGGCATTCCACTGTTGGTGAATTGATCGTGATTGTTGCATCGTGGCAGTCTCCGTATCTTTTTCGGTAGACTCTCGCAAGCGTTCCAGATCTCCCTGTAGGTCGACTGTTCTCCCAACGGACTGTGAGATCATCTGATATCGCTTCACCCAGAGAGCCAGCCAAGCAGCAACTTCATCACGCGGTCGTTGCGCGACGCGGCCAACTGCCGAGACAGCATCCACCACACCACGTGCCATTGAAATCGCTCGTTGTTGCTCGAGATTTCGAACCTTCAAGGATAGCACTGCTCCGTTTGTCGCAGGCGCGTAATGTACCAGCCATTTTTTTGTTGCCATGACATCGGCAAGTTCAGGCAAGTACGAGGTAAGTCGCGAGGTGGTATTCGGCAATTTGAGGAGAATCTCAACTGGTTGCGAAAGACCACTGATAGAAAGAGGTAAGTCTAGATATTCCGCATTCGCTAAATCGGAATTCGTGTAGGCGGATGGAATCACCGCGCGACCTGCACTCCAGGCACCGACCAACTCCGTATCTTTGGGCAAGCGAACACGCATGCTCTCGAGATTGCCTGGATAAAAATCCCAATGACATAAGAGTAGGGGACCCTGCTCTCGGAGAAATACCTGGGCATCTGCGTTGAAGACGACCGCACCCGATTCGTCTCTTGGCAAAGGGGCGAGGTCGATCGACCAAGAAGGACTTGCCACTAGGTAAGTTGAGCGATTGGCATCCTGATCACTCCAGCGTTTGGGTAGTTCAATCGCTTCCACCGCGCTGGTCCGCCATTGAATCGGGTCATCATCAAGTCGATTGGGGACATCGATGTAGATCCGGCGGTTACCAGCGCCGAGCACTTGCACCGCAGGAACACTAACACGCCCAGTTTCACTGCTCTTCAGGCGGCCCGTGATTGAAATCATGGTGTCGTCAGCTTGCAACGGATTGTTGCGGATTCGCAGGATTTGGCGGGTTTCGTCGGTTGCTGGGCGTTGAGTGTAAGTGAGCGAAGAAGGTTCGATAGTCAGGTTATCACACCACGCAGTGGGTATTTCGATGTCAACAAAATCAGGAAGGCGTTGGGGTCGAATGTCAGAATCCGATTTGGGTCTTTGATCAGGCGAGAATCGAATGCCGACCTCCATCGTCCACTGGCTTTGAGACCGATTGATTGAAATCAGCTGGCTGCATCCAAACCGAGTATCCACAGGCGAAGACTCAAAAACGATTGCTGGACTGACTGAATCAGGATCATTGCCGGATGTCGTGCCGCGAGTCCATCGTGCAACGGGTACCCATCCTTTCAATAACAAATCACTCGTCAACTCAGGTGTTGGTAATCGCGGATTCGTATCATTCGCGGGCCCGACTTGTATGTTAACCGCTGGGGTTCGATACAAGCTGCAGACGCATTCAGAGACTTCTTCTGCTCCTGCGATTAGTTCAATCGTTGGCGGAGTGAAATTTCGCCGGGTCGATTCAGGCAGCAATTGAAAGGCAATGAGTTCGATCGAAATCGGCTCTGTACCTCGAAAGACTCCTAGAGGTAATTCACCGGTTTGCCCACCGCCAAATGTCTTCGCTGTGACAGGTTCACCGTCAACGGATGCCATGATCAATTGAAGCGGAGGTTGATATCGGATTGAGTAGCGTTGGTTTTTGCCGCTGCCAGGTGTGACGATTGCGGAATAATGGAGCTCGAGCCGACTTTGACTGATGCAGATTTCTTGCTGCTGTGAAACGGCGTCTTTGTTGGGTGATTGGCGAACCAGTATCGGTGATGGCAAGTCAGTCAAGGCGATGATCGCGCGATCGATGTTGCTGCGGTAACCACTCCAAGCGGCTAGGAAGTGATCGACCGATAAGGCTTCGATTGTCTCGTTTTGCAAGGGTAGGATGCGCACCCGGGGGTCGGTGTGTATCGCGATCCAGGCTGGTGCGTTTTCGCCCAAAGCGGCCGCGATGACTTCTGGTATTCTGATCGCTAAAGGTGGAGCAGATTGTTTGATTTGAACGGGTGTTTTCCAAAGCAATCGGACGGGACCTGGATTGTCTCGAAGGCTGGTAAACGTCATCAGTCGTCGCGAGGGTGTGTATTGCTCGCTACGGTTCAATTTCCAGTCGGTTGAAATCAGGGTGGGGAATCGAGAGTCGCGTAGGATAAATTGAAAGGCTTCGCCGGCAGCCAGCGTGGTGGGGGAATCGATTTCGCAGTCGATTGTCACTTGGTTTGCATTGGCGGTGACCCAATATCTGCGTTGCAGCGGCTTGGAATCGGTGGCTGTCGTCGTTTCTGAGCGAAAATCGATTTCTAATGAATCGACCGGCCCCAGATCATCTACCCAGCGACGGAGATCGGTTTCGCGGAGCAGATTACCGGTGGCACCCCCGAATCGAATCGCATCGAGGTCTTGCTCGGATTCGACAGTCAATCGCGTCGCAGCAACGGGAGGGATCGGCAAAAAGAGTTTTGTCCATTGTTCCGCTTGACTGACCGCAGGCTGTAACGTGATCCGAAGTTGGAAAATGTTGCCTTGGGGCAGGGTGGCCACAAGCTGGCCATCCGACGTGGTGCGAAACGGAATCAGTCCACCAGCTTCGTCGACTCGCTCAATTCTTCGTACTGAATTGGGGGGAAGGGGGAGTCGGACAGGAACACTTTTGAGTTCGCTTGGAGCAATCCGCAATAAGTAATCGACTTCGAGTGAACAACCTGCCTCGGGATTCGATCCGCTGATTTCTGAATCGAGCTGTAGCGAATAGCTTGCCCATTGAATGTGCGGGGTCTGTGTAGGCTGAGCTGTTGCGAGGGGGAATAGTTCTTCTTTCAGATCTTTCGGTACATAAACAATGTTGCCGTAGACTGAGCCTTCGCGATTCATCGGCACCAAAACATTCACTGTTCCACGACCAGCGATTGAATTTTCGGCGCGATTCAATTCTGGTTCTTGCCCAATGCTCGCTTGCACGACGTAGCCAGAACACGTGATCCAGAAGAGAAGTTTGGCGATGCTCCCGAGCGAAAAATCGGCGGTTGATTCGGCGAGGTTTTTTTGTGTGGCGGTCGATCCATCGTCAATCGAGGTTGTTTTCGTTTTGTCGCGATTCGACCACTGTTGCGTGGTCGCTAAAATCGCCGCAGTCAACGTGGGTACAACGAACCATCCGATGACAGCTAATCGCCACGGCCACCATAGGAACAGCAGTGTTGTGAAGACCGTCATTAACGCTGCGATTTGAAGCGGTGACTGATCGGCGATGCGCCAACTTACGGCAAACAAAAGAAAGGCAACTAACCAGCCGAATGCCAATGCAATATTTCGTCGAACTAAGGTGACGGAAGTTCCTGATTGGACCTTGACCGTAGTGTGTCGCGGATTTTTTGTTTGACCACGCCACAGAGAAGCTGGTGCAAAGGTGTCTGCAGCTGCGATCAATTCATGTTCAGAACGGAGGATGGTGCCGGACGCGTTGATCTGGGGGATTCGGCATCGCCGCAGCCAGCTTGATTGAAATTGTGATCGGGTCCAACGTACTCGGATGGTCTCTGTTCGGCCTTTCGTTTGCAGAACGATTGGTCGTTGCGGTAACGTGATCAGGTCGACCGGTGCTCCATCGCGGACGACTGAGGAGAGCTGAAGTTCGGGATCGTAATCGATTTGGAAATCGGCGGCAGGTGTCACCCTGTAAATTGCTTCGACGAGGTCCGACCCACGACTCGATGCGATCACGCGTACCTGTTCGCGCCAAACGACCGTGACGTCTGGTTGGGACAGTGAAGCAGCAATTGTGAGTGAGGGTTGTTCGACCGCGTCGTACCTCAGACGTTCGACTTGGCTTGGGTCAGCAACGGCGAATGGCTGGGGTGATTGATTCTGAAATCTAGCGATTGCAAGCTTCCCAAACGGGACTCGCTGGACAGATGGTGATTTGCGTTTTGTGACGATTCCCGGTCCAAGTTGAACTTCCGACTGTTGCGACGTTGCACCAGGGACGGCTGGTAACGGCAACAACAAGTCTTGTTCGATGGGATAACGCCGTCGTCCGATTAATTGCCGACCTCGGAGGACTTTGTCCGAGACGTCAATTAGGTAACTTCCGTCACGATCTGCGTTTCCGATTTCGATGTCAGACGGCGCGATCGAAGTTGTGGGGGACTCGTTGATGCCACTGATCGACCATCTCAAGGGTGGCCTTCCAGCAGCTGGTCCGGTGTCAATGGTCAGTTGTTTCAGCGATTGACTTTGTGATTGAACTTCAATCAGCACGGTTTCCACGAGATCGTTGCCGTCTCGAAAAACTTGAAACAAAGTCGATGTATTAAAAGCAACAGTCGGCGTTTGCAGTTCGACTCTCGGGGTCCGTCCAATGGTGGGACGAAACCAAAGGGTTTGTGTATCTGTTCCCGAGAAGAATTGAATTTGACTTTCATCTAAATCCTGTGGCTGACCCGCAAGTCGTTCCAGCGTCGATTGTCCACTCCAACTGAATTCTGTCGGTTGCAATAAGGCGGCGATGAGTCCACCACGAATTCCATTGATGCGGGCGAACCATGTGGATGGAAATGCAGCATTGGTCGTGGTGCGAATCGATCGGTTGCCAGTCACCTCTATCAAGAGTTGATCGCCATCGAGATCTTCACTTTCCGGCCACAAATCAATGGATCTGGTTGAATCGCTCAAACCACCGGTTTCGATCAATCGTCCTGAGTGGCCAAATGTTACGGAATCAACCGACCAAGCCGGCTGAATCAGCAAACGTAGCGGTTCGATTCGATTGGTATCGACGGTCAAGGCAATTCGGGCCACGGCCGTAAGAGATTCGTTGCTTTCCTCGATCCGCAGCAGGGTGTCAGCTTGTGCGATAGCCGGGCGTTGGTTGAGTCGAATTCGTGACCATGTTGGCTGGGATGTGGTAATGCTAGTTTCGTCTGCCTCGGTGGCACGAGAAATAGCGATCGGAGGACCACTCGCACGGAAATAGGTTGGAGCGTCGGCGGTGCTGGTTTGCGTTGGCTCTTGCCAATCTTCGGGGAGTTCCCAGTCAACAACTTGGATAGGATCGCTGACTGACAGTTCGACATTGTCGGTTGCCGAGGCATAGATCACTTGCTTGCCAACCCAAATCGGCATGGGAAGCGCGCACCAGCCACGTCGATTATCCCAAGTAGTGAAACCGGTCAACGTGACATCGACCAGCAATGAATCCGCACTAATGAGCCCGCGAGGTACATCCAGTTGCAAATACTGTTGGCGATCCCCAAGGGTTTCGCTGGAATAGGAAACGTCTGTCGCATTCACTTTGGCAGACGTGATGGTCGTGCCCCGGACAACGAGCTTAGGAAGAGGTTGATTCAGTGGTGGTTGAATCACCATGCGACAGGTCCATGAAAGTCCGATCGGTTCGGCTTGGTACTGGACGGTTGATTGACGAACGACAGTGCTGGTACCCTCGACGCTCGCATCGAGTTGTTGGGTCCGGATGCGGACGTTCTCCAGGCCTCCCGCATCCAATTCGTACCAAGTTCGATCGGGAGCCAATTCAATTACGTCTGGCGGGGGACTGGTGAGTCGCCGTGAGACGCCATTGACTGCTGTTACCAACGTGTCTAGCGGCGCCGAAATTACGATGCGGGTTTGCGGAGTTGGCGGTAGCCGCATTGAAAATTCGTGACCCGATCCTGATACACGACCACGAAGTCGCCACTGGAAATCGATCGTGTGATTGATCTGTGACTTGCCGTCGAAAACGGCCACGAGCGTCCCGTCCGGTGATGATTCCAAGCGTGGCAAACTTTCTGTCACTGGCGAAACGCCACGCGAGTCAGTTGGGATAATTGCCAAGTTGACTCGGCCAAGTGAACGCCGCAGGATTCCTTCACGATAGGATTCAATTTCTAAAACACTTTGGTCACTGACCAAAGTGTCTCCTTCAACGCGAATCCAGTAAACCGAATCTTTCACTCGACTCGTTTGATCATCTGTCGCAAGATCAGTCAGCCGATCAACGGCAGATCGCAGTTCATCGATCTGAACCGGCTGGTAGTTTTTTGGAATCAATTCCGCCACTTGCGACTGATAGAAACCGATTGCTCGTAGCGAACGACCATCGGGAAGGGCGGCAGGCAAAGCAAGGGTGTTGGGGCGAGTCGTATCGCTTGCTGTCGGTTCTTCGACAGGTGGTTGTGCGTAGCAGTGTGGGATCTCCACCAGACAGACAGCGATCGTGATCGCGAGGAGTCCCCGCCAATGAGACAAGAATCGGGAAGTTCGCACCCAGGTTTCAGCGTAACCCGTCATGACGACGCCTCGGATGGCGTGATCGGTGGAAGCTGTTGGGTGGATGCGACTACTGGTTCAGGGGCCGTTCTCTGCAGTGTTCGAGTGGATGGCGTGCTGTCTGCGACTTTAGGTGTGGAAGTGAAGACTCGGTTACTGCCTGAATGTCGTAGTAAAACTCGGATGGCGATCATGACGACCACTAGAACTAACGCGATGATCCCAAACTGTCCAGCCAAGACAGCTGCATCAGGAGCGATTGCCAAGAGACCACCGAAACAGATGGCTGCGACGACGACGGTAAGCGGATGTCGTGACCGCGGCAAACTGGTCAAAAGAATGGACGCCAGTAAAACCAATGATCCAATTACCATCCAAAGCAAGAATCGCGATACCACCACCACTTCGAATGAGCGGGTGTCAGAACCAACATAAAGGTATGGATTCCCCAGCGGCAGCGCATTGCTTGGACTGACCGTTTCCGACGATGTGGCAAACATGTTTCGCAAGTCTTGGTCTGTATAGGTTGGCTCGCGGTACAGCCTCCAATCGTCGAATCGCCACGTCATGCTGCGGCCCAAAGTGGGTGAAGCCCACAAGACATGACCATCTAATGGTGTGATGATCTGCCAGTAAACTCGCCCCGAGCCGATTGGCAGTTTCAGCATTGGTTGAATCGTCGCAAGCGAAGACTCGGTGCGAACCGGAATCCAGACACGCAGATCAATGATATGGGGAGCCTTATCACCGGGAAGGGCGATTTGCAACGTGTTGCCTTCGCGTCGCACGGGTGCTGGTAAAGCGTTGTCAATGTAGGCTTCGACAGAGACTTCCGCCGCGGTTTCTGGTAACTCAACCCGAAACTGATCACCACCTTGAATCTCTGCCAACACTTGTTCATGTCTCGTCGCACGACCCACAGCGGTCCGCAGCAGCATTTGCCGAATCGACAATTCCTCTCGCGAGGTTAACCGTGACTGTAACCTTACCCGCACTGGATCACGGGGTATCGAATCAAACTCAATACTTGTGACTGCAGGAGTGTCTGCGGACACGAGTTCGAATTCCTGGTTTCCTTGCAGGGTGACTCGCTGTGACCCGCGTAGGGTGACATCTGGAAGATCGGGGCGTGGCAGGGCAATGGATTCAATGAGTCCATTACTCATTTCGTTGGGCAGACTGCGAGTTGACTGCCACCGAATTGTCATTGCGCCGCTGGAAAGTTCCGGGGAGACGAGCAGAAACTGTTCTCCTTGGAGAGGACGCAATTCGGCACGGATACCTGCCACTGTCACGACCCAACCACCTTCTTCGATGCGATTCGAAACTGTGGTGGAATCATTTGCGACTTCATCCACCGTCTCGGAATCGAGAGACTCGGTGGTCAATGGATTCTGCAGTCCCGGGACTCGGACTGGTAAGGCACCTTCCAAGTCCAATCCAGAGGTCACGGTCCAGTCGACAGTTGTGCGGAACTGGCGACCGTCTAATTCGACCGATGATTGACCTGACAGCGTGATACGAGGTAGTTGGTCGATCAGCGTCCCAACGATCATCGCAGGTGTGTCTTGGGCGATGACCCGAAAACGTGAAATCGGTGAATCGGATGTGAGTTCGGAGGCTGACGGAATGAGTCGCGTCACTCCTGAAGATGCGTCTAGGTCAACAACCAGCATGGTGCGGCCGCTGCTGACAAGGTTAACCGTTGCATTTTGGACAACGACGGTTTTCTCGACGCTGATAACGCGCGGTATGCCGAATTGGACCAAGTTCAATTTTTCATCAATCGGACGCTCTGCGCGGATGCGAATCGGTGCTGATTCTTCGCCAACCACCGAATTGAACTCGATAAAACGTAGCCCGCCTACTTGGAAGGATTGTAATTGTTCGCCCGTTGCGGTGCTTTCGATTGATTTAATCTGCCAGTTCGCATCATCGAATTGTAATCGTCCATCTGTAGCTTGGCCGTTGATGGTGATTGTCATTTCTAGGCTGGCGAATGCCTCGCGAATCACAATCTGGGATTGATTGTTGATGCGCAATTGTCGTTCTTTTACGCCCAACCAAAGTGGCAATTCAAATGATGACCGATCAAATCGAAAGCGATAGGAACGCCCAGCCACACCTTCCTCACGTGCTTCACCTAGCTCGCTGCGAACCCAAGCTTTGGATCGCCACTGCAAGCGGTAGTCACCACTGGTTTCGATTTCGATCTCACCGGAGTGACGTAAGGCACCTGGTATATCGGGCACTTGAAATAGCAGTGGGTCAGAAGCTGTGGCATCATCATTGGCCAGTTGCAGATCAAAATTCAAATCGATTCGCTGTTGTCTTTCTTCTTCGGGGATGATCACTTCACGAATCCCGCTGTCGCTTGCCTCGCCGATGTCAATGGTTTGCCCACTTGTTCCCAAACGTGGTGAATCCGACACGATCGCGCCTGTTGGTAAACGCAGCGGGAATGACCGGATTGATCCGCGTACATTGCGAATGGTCATTTGGACGGAAACCAGAGGTTGGTCTTGCGGTGAATCCCATCGCACGCTCAATCGACTCTGCACTTCTAGTAACGGTAGATCGTCTTCGGCTTGGGATAATTTTCCCCAACGCACAGAAAAATCTCCACCGACACTTTCAATGCTCAGCGTGGTGCGCCCGTCGACGTCATCGGTCGATTCGATGACTTCCGTACCGCCACCAACAATGTCACCGACGACACCCTCAGCAGCTGTTTCAATCTTGATGGTGGATGGAACGTTGGGAAGCTTAAAGTCGAGTGTTTGCGCGGAAGCCAGTTGATCGATTTTCACCGAGACTGGCATTCGCACGGTGACATCGCTTTGCTGGTCGGTTTTGACAAACAGCAAATAGCCACTTTCATCACCCGACCCTAACCCCATGAAATATTCATCCACGCCGGTCACATCGGGTGGCGCGAGACGGTTGAAGTTGCGCATCCTCAAGGGGATTGAAACCCAACGTCCGGCAGTTGCTTCGATTGTCAATTCAACCGACACTTCTAGCTCACCGCGTTTTTCTTGAACCGTTCCGGTGATCGCCAGTGAACGATAGCTGAAAGATTGACTCGTGGCGTTGACACCTGATTCCAGTTTGCGGAGCCGATCAAATTCTTCCCAAGTCAAGCTTGGCATGAAGACTTGTGTTTCAGCTTCACTGAGAAACAGGAAGGCCTCGACCGGCAATCCCAATTGGTTTTCTTCTTGTCCGGCTTGCAGGGCTGCTCTCGGAGGCGAGGTGCCCGGCGGTTGTGCCAACGCTGTTGTAGCGAGCCACAGGGTCACCAGCCAAACACCAAAGGCGGATTGTAGATAGGCCGGTGAAAGGGACAGGAATCGCATCGTCAGCCGTTGGTTAGCCAAACTGATCCGATACGAGCCGTCTCACCGGGCCGCGTCAGTATCCGTTTGCATCGTGAGAAAAGAGCGAAACCTGACAGGAGTCGCTCCTTACAGTCTACGCAAACACCGCAGTCGGCAAAACCAAATCGCGTGGGTGTGTCAATCGAATCGCCGCCAGCGGGTGGTTAAGCCGCGTTTTTTGCTGCGATCGTTACAACCGGAGGGCGGTTTTGTCGCTAGAACTGTCCAGGTGCGGCTGGCTGGTGCCATTCTGAGGGATGACTGGTCGCTGCGGTTCTGTCCGTGTTCTAGTTGATTAGACGGATCGCAAAAGCTCGTCCCTGCCGATTGCAGACTAGTTTCCGTAAGCCGATTGGAAGAATTCGGCTTCCGCTCGCTTTTCTTCCGCGATCGATTCAGATTCATCCGCAGCTGCTTCCAAAGCTTGGATCTTGGCCTGGGTGGTTGTCAGCGATTGCTGATCCGCCGTCTGGGCTTTGGTCAAAGCTTCCAATTGGGCCTGCAATTTGGCAAGCGTTTGGGACACCTCCCCAAGCTGCTGTTCGCGTTTGCTCATTGCAGTTGCCATGTCGGCAGCTCGCGTCGTTTCAGGCTCGACAGCGGATCGTTTTGCTTCAGCGTCGACTTTGGTTGCCTTCGCTGCCGCTGTCAGTTTTTGGCCAAACTCAGCGAATGCATTGATTTCGTTTTGGAGCTGTTGCATCTTGGTTTGGGCGGTCACCATCTTGATGCGTGCCGACTCTGCCGCCGCTTTTGTTTCGGCCAGCTTGGCAATCGCTTGCTCCATCTGTTGTTTGTTCTCGGCTATCTGCTTATCGAGTTTTGCGTTCGTAGCGGTGAACCCATCGATTATCTTTTTCTGACTTGCGATCGCAGTTGGCTGTGCTTTGAGTTTCGCATCGAGATTTGCGACTTCGCTAGTAAGCTTGGTTACGGTCGCTTTCGCAGTCTCAAATTTCGGAGTGTTGGATTGGACTGTCTTTGTCAGATCCGTCAGCTTCGATTCAGCGGCTACCCGAGCGGCCTCATGCAGAGCGACAGCTTTGTTGTTGGCTACTTGTTGCTGCTGTAATGCTTCTTGTTGCTTGACGAGGATAGCAATTTTTTTGACCGCATCATCTTTCAACTTGGTGATCGCAGTCACTTCTCCGGTTACCAGTGCGAGCTGTTGTGCGAACGCTGCCTTTTTCTTGGCTGCTTGGTCGCGCGAGGTAAGCCAGTTCGCCATGCTTTTCTGGGCCGCCTCAAGTTGGGTTATTTTCGGCGGTTTTTGCTTTGCGAGAGACGTGACCAACGCCGTCTCGCCTTCGACGGTTTTTACTGTTGCCGCCTTTTTCGACGTTGCCTCTGCAAGCGTTTTGGTTAGATCGGTATGAACTGTTTTCGCTGATGCAATCTGAGCCTGGGTTTGACTGAGTTTCTCGGTCAAAGCCTTTTTCTTTGCTTTGTCGGCCTCGGCTGTGATTTGTTTTTGTACCGTTTCAGCTTCGGAAGACTTGGCATCGAGTTGTTGCTTGGCCGTTTGAATTTCTCCGGGCAGTTTTGCCACGAGTGCTTCGACTGCAGCTAGCTCAGTTTTCGACGCATTGATTTGCTCGGTGCTCTGTTTGATTTTCGCGTTCAGATTGGCGATTTCTTGGGTCAGTTGATTAGCGAGCGTTTCTGCTTGTTTTCTTTTTTCTTCGGCTTCGGCCTCATCTGTCGCCGCAACTTGCTCCTTCGCTGCCAAGTCAAGTTCGCGGTCGACGATCGCGGCGAGTGATGAAACGGCATCCGCTTTCAATTGTTCATGCTGTTTTTGTGACATGGCCAGTTCGGTTGCAACCACGGAAAGTTGTTTTTTCGCGGCATCACGCTTGGCGACTGATGTGTTCAATTGTTGCTTTTGTGCAGTGATTGTTTTGGTTGCAGCTTCGATTTGCTTGGCAAGTTGTTCCACAGTCTGGCGGTTCGCCGCGAGTGTTTTCATCGCTGCTTCACGCTGCTGTTGATAGGCAACCAATTGTTTCTCTGCAGCGGCCAAATCAGATTTCGATTTGGTCTGTGCTGTTTTGTTTTGATTTACTTGAGCGACATAGGACTCCGCGGACGCGGTCAAACCATCGACGGCTTTTTGTGCGTTTGTTTGGCCTCCCATCGCGCCGGTGAGTGCTTCGTTGAGGTCAGCGGTGCGGGAGGTCATCGCGGCGAGTTGCTGTTCGAGAGTAGGTGGGTCCGCTGCGAAATTGATTGCCTGTTTGGGATCTTCGATGGTCCACATAACAGTTTTGCCGGCCCAGTCACCGCCGATGATTTTTTTGCCATCGTGGGTGAGTGCTGCTTCCAAAGCAGGTTCCGCAAAGGCTGGCATCGTTGCAATGTTTTTCCCGGATGCATCCCACAATTTGACCGTGCGGTCTTTGCCGCAGGTCACCATGCGGCCGTCTCGAGCCATTTGGACGCCGGTTGCCCCGCCACTGTGTGCGGTGATGCTCTTGAGTTGGTTGCCGCTGTTCATTTCCCACAACTTGATGGTGCCATCTTCACTGGCACTGACCAAGACATTGGAATCGGCCCGCCATGAGAGACCGCGAATCGCGTCCTTGTGGCCAATTAAGTCGAGATACAAACGACCGGTGTCTGCCTCCCAAACATGCAAACCACCAGATCTGTCACCACTTGCAACAAGGACTCCGTCCGGGCTGTATGCGACGCTGTATACCCAGTCGGTATGTTTCTTTAGTTCGTGCAGGACTTCGCCCGATGCGGTGTCGAGCACTCGCACGATTCGCTGCGGGCCACCCATCGCGATTTTGGATAGATCGTCATTGATGTCTGCGCCAAAGACCACATCCAATTCGTCACCGACACTGACCAGCCGCTTGCCGGATCGTACGTCGTACAGTGATGCGGTTCCCATGGCTGCATGGGTTCCACCGGCGACGAGCAGGTAAGCGCCATCACCGCTGAATCGAAGTGCTTGCGGAATGCCCTCGGGATACGGAATGACGCCGAGTAGATCATTCGTGTCGGTGTGGTAGAGCGAGACTTGTTTTTGACCAGCGATCGCTACCATTGGTGCCCAAGGGCTGGTGGCAATCGCAGAGGCGGCTGCGTGTCGCTGGGGGGTGACGACTGGAACCCGCCACACACTCTCGGGCATCGCGATTTCGGCGGGCTTGCCGGAGGAGTCGGTAGCGCTGAAGGAAAGCGAAGGACCCTTGCGCTTCTTTCGCTTGCTGCCGCTGTTTTCTAACAAACCACCATCGATCCACTGTCGAATGATTTCAAGTTGTTCGGTAGGCAGCGGATCTTGGTTGGGCGGCATGGTCGGTTCTTCCTCGTGTGTCATCACGAGGTAAAGCCGGCTGCCGCTGGAATCTCCATCGGTCACTGCATCACCGCTTCCACCACCTTCCATCAGACCAGCATAAGTGTCGATCGCGAGTCCCGCCTCGGCATCGTTCGCGTTGTGACACTTCAGACAGTGCTGGCGAAAGATGGGCAGGACGTGGTCAGTGAAGTTAATCGTCGGCTTTTCCGCACCCTTGTCTTGGGCATTCAGAGCGACCGAGCCGCACAGTAACAATCCGCAGGTTAATAAGATTCGCATCATAACTTCGATGATAGTTGGAATCGGGCCGGCGCCGAATTTTCACATCGGCGTCATGTTGGGTGTCAATGTCGTTGCCGGCAGATTCAATTCGAGTGGAACTGAACCAATCGACGACGTGGTGTCACACCCCGGCGTGTATTAGTGATTGAAAACGAACTCGCGACTATTAAGAATCGCCCAGAAAATGTCTTGTAAGCCCTGTTGTGGGTTTGCCGCTTCCCCAACCGAAACTAGCAGTTCTTTCATTTCTTCATCGGTGGGGTATCGCGACATGCAACGAACATAAAGCCTTTCCAGTGCCTGCCCGGGGGTCGCATCATCGGCCAATAATTGGTCGACCACTTTTCCTTGAGTGATCTTGCCGCTGGTCGCACTGCCGTTGAGTAGGTGGAGTGCTTGTGACAAGGAAGGGTCGGTGGATGCATCGCAATCACAAACCGTATCGCGGGCTGCTCGACCGAAAGTATCCAAGAAGTAGGTGCTCGTCCGACCATCGGCGATTTGGACAGCCCGAGCGCCGAGCGGCAGGCCGCGAAATTTCTCTTTAGTGTTCGTTAACTGGCCTACGATATCGAGCAGCATTTCTGCAGGAATCCGTCTGACCTGAGCGTAAGCATAGTTTCGGGTGTCACCACCATTGGATTCATTCGGGGTGACGGTCCGTTGGTAAGCGTCACTGTTGCAGATGTCACGAACAAGTTGTCGGAAGTCGAACTTGTACTCTGCCAGCTTGTCACCGAGTGCTTGAAATAATTCGGGGTTGGTCGGCGGATTACTGACTCGAATGTCATCGACTGGGTCAACGATTCCGACACCCATGAAGTGAGCCCAGACACGGTTGGCGATGCTGGTCGCGAAGTAGGGGTTCTCAGAGCTGGTCAGCCATTCGGCCATCACAACCCGCCGGTCTTTGCCTTTGGTGTCGACTAGACCACCACCCAAGAATTTGGGCTGCATGGTTTTTCCGTTTACCGGGTGTTTGACCTCACCACTGCCGCGGTCGTAAATGATTTTTTCACGATAGTCTTCGGCATTCTTTTGCCCTGTTTGGCAGAAGAACGCGGCGAAGCCGTAGTAGTCGTTCATCGTCCAGCGATCCAATGGATGGTTGTGACATTGGGCGCACTGGGTGCGAATGCCCATGAAGACTTGGGCAGCATTTTCGGCACGCTTGAGCGTATCGCGTTCAATTTGATAGTAGTTGGTCGCTGGATTGCTGAACGTGCCGCCGGTTGCACCGAACAATTCGCGAACCATTTCATCCACTGGCACGTTCTTGGCGAATTTGTCGGTTAGCCATTGGTTGTAGAGAAACGCAGATTTGTAGCTGACTTGATTGGTGCTTTTGATCATCAGGAGCTGAGCGAATTTCATCGCCCAGATTTCACTGAATTCTTTGCGTTCGAGCAAACGATCGATGAGTCGTGCTCGTTTGTCAGCGGCGACGTCATTGACGAATTGGTGGTACTCTTCTTCGGTCGGCAGTTGTCCGGTGATGTCGATCGTAATTCGGCGTAGGAATTCTTCATCGGTACACAGGCCACTGGGCAGGATTCTTAACTGGTTAAGTTTCTTGCCAACCAATTCGTCAATGTAATTTCCTTCGATCGTTGGTGCCTCGTACTGCAGTTCCTTTGGAAGGACGAGTACTTGGCGTCCCTCGGTTTTGGTTTCGAAGCGTGCCATGACGAAGGCTTCGCCACGCGCACCAGCGGTGACGGATCCGTCTTTGTCAATCGCGGCAGAGGTTTCATTGTTGGACATGAACGCCGCTAGGTTGGTCACGTCTCGGGTTGTTCCATCGCTGTAGTGTGCCAGCGCGATGAAGCGTTGCTGGCTTCCCACGCCCTCGATGACGGCTTGGGTTGGATATACCTCCAGTTTGGCAACACTGGCTGGCGGAGTCGCATCGGCTGGAGCGCCGGCCTCTAGCCATTCTAAAATGGTTTGGTAGTAGACGCTGTCGTCACCAAAAAGTTTGCCACCAGTGTGCGTGACTTTGCCAATTGATTTGGTCAGGAACAGACTCTCCTCGGGCACGGCAAGATTGATTCGCCGCATGCCGATTTCACGAGTGATGCGTTTGTAGTCACCGGCTGGATCGTATCCGAACAAGCTGATCATGAATCCATCTTTACCGCGGGCGGCCCCGTGGCAGCTGCCGGTGTTGCAGCCACTGCGAGTCATGATCGGTACGATATCTTTTTCAAAGCTGATCGGTAACTTTTCGGTGCTGCGTGTGATCTTGACTGGGATTCGTCGTACGATACCACCGAGATCGCAGACCAATTCAGTCTCGCCATCCGCAACGGGAAGGATCTTGTTTCCTTCGAGTTTTGCGAACTGATCGTTAGCCAGCGTCCACTTTGCTGTTTCGGTCACATCCAGCGTGACATCATCCTCGCGGCGGACGACTGCCAAGAAATGTTGGTAATCCCTCGCGGTGTCCAATTGGATTTGCTCAGGGAAGACCAGTAGCTGTCGCCCTGCTGCTGGGTTGGCTTCCGAGGCGGACGCGGCGGCTGGTTCTGGCGATGCTGCGAATGCAAAAGTCGCTGTCACCAGAGTGAGTAGGCAGACGATGGATAGTCGACGCATCATGTTGATACCTTCGGTCTTTCCGAACCGTTGACGGCTGCCGAATGACGAGCCATCAACACAATTGGGGGTAAATCGATTGTTGCCGGATTACTGGTCAGAGGTCTCGGCTTTTTTTGACTGGCGAAGCTGCTCCAAGCGGCTTAGCGGTTTCTTTGGTGCCGGTGCTGCAGCAGCGGCGGGCTTTGCGGTTTCTTTCTTAGCGACCGGCTTGGCTGCCGGCTTGGCGACGGGCGCTGGCAATGGTTTGTCGATCTGCAGGATACCAGTCCCTTGAGTCTGCTTGATGACTCCTTTGGGAGAGGTCACGGTCGCTCTGGCGACGAGCGTTTTGTGCTGGCCGACGCGTGCTTTGTCGCTGATTTTGATGGGGAATACGACTTGCGTGGTTTCGTTGGTTACCGGCATCTTCGTCTTTTCACAGGTCACACCGGCTGGCAGGCCAACCAATTCAACCTCGCAGGTCCCTTCGAATTCTCGAGCAACCTCGATATCGACGAGGACGTTTGCTTCACCACCGAGTTCGCTTGATGTTTTTGGGAAAGCAAAGTTGAGCAATTTGTCGGCGATTTCCAAAGTCACTGGTTCGGTGGCGATCTCGTTTCCACCTACCGAAGCGTAAACAATGATCGGCCAAGGTCCGATGCTCGCGGAGCCATTCGCGGTTAAAGGTAAGCTCGCTTCATTCTTTCCCTTAGGAATTTTGATGCTTCCACTCGAGCCAATGCCGGGCGGGTTGTAGAGCATACGAATCAGGATCTCCGCGTCCAATCCACCCCGATCAACTTTGACCGTCAGGTTCATTGAACCGTTACGAACGATCGGTACTTGCGGCTGCACGATCTCGAAAGAGCAGGGGACTGACTTAATGACTGCGACGGCACCACGGTCAGCGCGGTAGTCGTAAACGACGCTATTGTTTTGGCCGATCAGCAACTGATGTTGCTGAGTGAAGCGACTGACGACTGGGTTGTCGGCAATCTTTCCAACAAAGTTAACCAAGCGTCCGTCGAGCTTGGCGTCCGCGGTCGCAGTGATCAGCAGTGGAACCGTGGTTCGGTTGGCTGGCATCTGAATCGGCGTGATGGAAACACCTTCGGGCAGATTGATCCCGCTGATGTCAATCGCTCCCCCAACGCGAGCGCGACTCGCGTTGATCATCACTGCGGCTCGATTGCCTTGTGGAACGTTCAGTTGGGTTGCCTCGTAACGTCGCCGATCGGGAAGCGACAGTGTCAGTTGCGGCGCGGCCAGTTTGACCTCGATTCGATAGGCAAAGCCGGGGCCACCCTTTTTCAGATGATCGTTGATGCGAACGTGGTATTTTCCGTCGGCTGGGATTTTGTATTCAAGAAAGCTATCCGGTCCGCCAGCGTCGTCGTTACCGCCGACTCGACCACCCTTGTCGTTGTAGACATTGATGACGCTGTCGAGTTCGCTGCGGAGTACTTTGCGAGCGAACGCGCGGATGTGGACTGTCTGGTTTTTCTTGGCGTCGAAACTGAAGTAGTCGTTGTCATTCGGTTCACCGATGATTCCGCAGAAGGCGGCGGGTAGTGGGCCCGGGGTCGACTCTTTGTAGGAATTGTTGGGCTCCTGCTCGATTACATTCGGCATCGGCTGGATCCGGATGTAGTTCGGCGAAGGGCTGACACCGCGTTCGGTCGAGACCGTCAACGGATAGGCTTCAGAAACTTCGCTCGGCAGTTGGACTTTTTCGATCCACGCGTCTCCGCCGACCGAGACGAAGGTCATGTCGACGATTTCACCGGGTGGGCCACCAGCGGGAATGACCGCCACGGCGCGAGGATAGGATCCGACGTGCAATCGGTAACGATCGTTGTTGCCGCCGAAAGAGGAGTCGCGAACCACGATGATGTAAGTGCCGTCTTGCGGCGCTTCGATGGAGCACAGGCAATCTTGTTGCAGTAAGGGTGCGTCATCGCTGGTTGCCAATTCGAATCGTTCAGAGTTCAAAATCGCAACGTAGGGATCGAAGAAGGGATTGCTGCGGCCTTTCTTAATTCGGACGCCTTCGAGTTCAGCGGTTAGACGCTCGCCTTGTTTCAGGGTGACCGCGAAATAGTCTTCGTCTTCGCGAGCGACCACTCCTTCGACGGTTGTGTTGTTTTCAATTTGTTGAGGCGAAGCAAACTCGCTGTTCGGCTCTTTTTCATCGACTGTCGGCATCGCGCCGACTCCGAACATCAGAACATTGCTAAGCCCCGTTTCGGCGACCAAACGTAGCGGGTACAGGCCAGGTGGGGTATCGGCTGGAACCTCAAACTCGACTTCGACTTTCGAATTATCAACCGGCTTGAGAGATTTGACCTGAATGCCTTCGCGGTCGAACACCAATTGACGCCCGTCGCTCAGGCGGGTGCCGGTTAATACCACTTTTTGCGTGGTCCCTCGCTGCATACCGCGAGGGACAGACCCTGTCAGTTGTGGCTGATAGGCAAAGGCCGTTGACGCAAATCCAAAAAGTCCGAGGCACGCAGCGGCAAGCAGCAGTCTGGTTCGCATGGTCAGTTCGGTCGGTGGATAAAGGGAAAGCAACAAGCTCGATTGCCGATCAGGTTGACGGAAATCGAGCAGGCAAATCTGAAGAGATACGCTAGGAAATGATTTCCTTCAGAACTTTGCCGCCGTCGACGATCTCGATCGGTCGGTCGCCGGGGGCCATTAGTTCTTTGTCGGCCACGATTCCCAATTGGTGGTACATCGTGGTTGCCAAGTCCGCCGGGCCAACGGGATCAAATTCTGGCTCGGATGCGGTCGCGTTGGAGGAACCGTAGATCGATCCACCCTTGATACCACCACCGGCCAGCATCACGCTGAATACCTTTGGGTAGTGGTCGCGTCCGGCGTCCTTGTTGATCTTCGGCGTTCTTCCAAATTCGCTGCTGACCATCACCATCGTGGTGTCCAGCAAACCGCGTTGTTCAAGATCCAAGATCAGCTGAGCGAGCGCTTGGTCCAATGGCGGCATGGTCCGATTCATCGCAGCAGTGATGCCTTGATGCATGTCCCAACCCCCGTAGGTTAGCGTGACCAAGCGGCAGCCAGCCTCTACCAACCGACGCGCCATTAACAATCGCTGGCCGGCTTGGTTCTTGCCGTAGGCATCTTTCATCTTGTCGTCTTCTTTGCTGAGATCGAACGCCAGTCTTGCTTCTGGCGAACCCAGCAAATTGTAAGCTCGCTCGTAGAACGTGCTCATCGCTTTGACGTTATCAGCATTGGTCATTGAGCTGAATCGTTTGTTGACCGACGCCAGGGCGTTTTGACGGCGAGTAAATCGAGCGTCATCGACGCCGCTGTACATGTCCAGATCGCGAACTTTGAACCCACTGCTGGCAGGATCACTGCCAAGTGAGAATGGACCATAGGAGGAACTGAGGTAGCCCGTGCCCGCAAACTCGTTTGGCTGGTTGGGGATGCAAACGTACGGTGGCAGATTTTTGCGAGGACCGTACTCATGACTGATGACGGCACCGAAACTTGGGTATTTAAGTGCAGGGCTCGGCTTGTAGCCGGTGAACATGTTGTGAGTGCCACGCTCGTGAGCCGCTTCGCCGTGCGTCATCGAGCGAATCACGCATAAGCGGTCAGCAATCGAAGCGAGCTTTGGAATCGACTGACAGAAAATCTCACCGGTGTTGGTTTTCACCGGCTTCATCTCCCCTCGGTATTCCAATGGGCTGTAGGGCTTGGGATCCCAGCTCTCCTGGTGAGCCATTCCGCCAGGCAGGTAAATGTGAATGACGCTCTTGGCTTTGGCTTCAATGAAGTCGTAATGCTTTTGCTCCGCAGCGGCTTGCTGCATCCACATCAATTGTGGGAGCGAGAGTCCAAGTCCACCGAAAGTGCCGGCGGTCAAGAATCCACGACGGCCGAAAGGGTTGCCAGTACAACGCATGATGAAGAATCTCCCGTGTAGATCTCTAACGTGAGTGAGTGGTCGCAATCCCACCAGAATGCTGATGGGGATGCGTTTGATCGGTTCCGAGCAGGTTGGAAGAGTGCTTCAAACTTGTCTCGATTCTACGGCTGTTCCCAGGTCTTTTTTCTACCGTGGTCCAACAGTCGATCGTTCTTAGGCGGGGCTCGGCCGAATCGCTTCTGCGAGCCCGCCGAGTGTCAGTGAAAGGAGTCACACCATCTTAATCCGCATATCGCGGCGATGTACTCCAAATCGGAGGAAGAAGATAACGATAAAAAGCGGCTCGGTCAAATGTGAATGCTTGCCCTGTCGCTGTCCCCGCTGTCAGGTTCCTCTGTCAGGTTCCTCTGTCGCTGTCCCCCGCTGTGTCGCTGTCCCCCGTTGTCCGGAGAATTCAGTCGAAGATTCCCCTCTTTTGGGGATCTTTTCCGCGGGACTGCTGAACCACTTGCAGGGTGTCTCCGCACCGGCCATGATGAGGCATGAACATATGTTCATTATTTCGTTGACCACGCTTACTCGGAAAGGGGCATCCGATGAGATGTATCGATGCTGCAATTGCTGTTGTGATTGTGTTAACCGCGGTGGAAGCCAAAGACTCTCATGGTGGGGTCATTCGGCTGGATAATTCGCTAGGAGGACTTGGCGAACGGCTGGATGGGATTGCGGTGACCGACTTGGGGACACCGTCCACGGGTCCATTCTTGATTCATGGCTTGGATCCACTCGCTGTGCTGGTGACCGATCTTCGCGGGATGGGTTTATCCACCACGGTGAACTCGACGCTTATGGGTTTGGGGGTCAACTCCTCGGGCCGCGATGAGCCGGGGCGGTTCGATTCACTTTTTGATGAGGCGATTAGTTTTTCGTTTTCGGAAAAAGTAGTGGTTCATCAACTCGATTTTCGACACTTTGGCGTTGGGGAAATCTTTGAGTTTGCGGGCGTCGTGATTCAGAACGAAGATCTGAGTGACGGCAGAACAGATATTTTTGACTTCACCACACCATGGACCATCGAGGCGGCGACGCCGATCACGATGCGGGCAATTTCCGGGTCGGTCGGAATCGAGGCGATCACTTTGGATTTGGCGGACCAGGATCCGGTTCAGCCAAACGCTGCAGTTCCCGAGCCGTCCACCCTGGTGATGTTTGTGACCTTGGGTCTAAGCTGCTTGGGAATCCGACGACGAGCCAATTCGGCGAGGATCTGTCCACCGCACAGAGGTATTGGAAATCGCAATCCGAAAAATCAAGTTCAGAGGTTTTCAGCTGCATTGCGAAAACTTGGACGCCACCGAATCGATGATTCGAGCAGTCGACGAATTCCCCTCGTTTTTTGATCTGGCCGGTGACGATCCGTTGATCATTGATTGTGGCGCGAACATCGGGGTCTCGGTGCTGGAGTGGAAGGCTCGTTGGCCGATGGCAAAGGTCATCTGTTTCGAACCTGATCCCGATGCTTTTCGCTTGCTGGAGTTAAATGTTGTTCGCAACGACATTCCGGGAGTGCGTTGTATCGAGGCGGCGGTGACAGATTTCGACGGATACGCGACCCTGTTTGGTGATCAAGGAGTCGGGGCTGATGCGCGAGGTAATTCGCTCCGGCCGGAATGGGGCAATCGTGAGGGGAGTCAATCGATAGAAGTGCGTTGCGAACGACTCTCCAAGTATCTGCAACAAGAGGTTGCATTCCTAAAACTAGATATTGAGGGTGCCGAGGAAGCAGTGTTGTCGGAAGTCGCGGAGCATCTGCATCGTGTTCAAGCGATGTATGTGGAGGTGCACGAGAACGATTTGCTGGAAGGCAGTAATTCGCTAACGCGGATCATCGACTGTCTGCAGCGGGCAGGAATGACGGCCGAGGAAGAACAGAGATACCAGCCTCACGCACTTCCACAACCTTGGGCCGAGTGGGGCCGGCAACGCGATGCCCGGCAAACCCAATTGCTTTGCTATCGAGATTAGCGTCCGGCCGAGTCAACGCCCAATGCTTTTGTGTTCGGTGAAACAAAGCAGGTCGGTGTCAGACTCGCCGATTTGTTTTTCCTTCGTTGCTGCTAGCCAAGGCAGCAGTGATCAAGGATTTCTTCTGCACTGGCTCGATAGCCAACATAGAACGGTCCGAACTCCGCATACTTCGCACTCGCCTCATCAAATCTCATCTTGTAGACGATTTCTTTTAGGTAATCGGGGTTGCGACCCCACAGTGTCACCATCCATTCCCAGTCATCGACACCGACTCCAACAGTAATCAGCTGGCTGACCTTTCCGGCAAACGCAATTCCACTTTGGGCGTGTTCTGCCATCAGCGCGTTACGTCGGCTGAACGGCTCGGTGAACCAATTAGCACCCACCACGCGACTCTTGTTCATCGGGTAAAAGCAAGCTGCGGGCCACTCAGGAAACTCAGGACGCAACCGCTGTTCGTTCATCATGGGCAAACGCCGCTCGTAAGCGGACACTTTTGCGGCCAGTTCAGGTGAGCTCGGATCGGTTCCACCGTCGATCAAGCGTTGCCGAAAGGTTTCGATCGAAGGGACATATTCGCTTACTTCGCTCATCGACACGAATGACCATGCTGGCTCGATGTAGCGTCCCAGTGGTGCCGCCAAGAGTCTTTGATGAACTGCATCTACCTTGGCAGGGTCGGGATCCATCAGCATCACACCAAAGTCAGCTCGATGGCCACTGATCCAATAGGATGCCATTCGTTCCGGTGCGTCTTCACCTTCACGATTGAGGGCTGCAACGAATTGTTGTTGCTGGTCGTGATTCAGCCGGCCATCAAGTTGGTCGCGGCGAAAACGGTAAAAGAAGTGTGTGCAGTGCCACCCATGAAGTGGAATCACCGAAGGATCGGGAAGGGGTTCACTGGGGCGACCTTGGGGTCGGCCACTTTGAGAAGGTGGACCACTTTGCGGGGGGCGAACATTCATTTCAGCGAGACAATTAACGGAGTGGAGACAGAAGGTGTCCCCTCATCCTAAGCCGGTACGCTAACTTCGGCGAGTCGCCTAGTTAGCGGAGGCGCCACTCGGTCATTCGATCGCGGTATCCATAATGAACCGTCCAATGCCTGGTTCGGCTGGCACCGAAATAGCCGTAAGAGTAAGGCGTTTTCCAAGTAGGGCGACTGTTCGCTTCGGGCAGCAGTGCCAGTGGTGGCTGGATTGGTACGTGGTGTTTTCGGTGAATGTGATGCGACCGATTCGTCCCGCTCGCTGTACGCTGATCATGATTCGCTTGCTGGTCAGGGGAGACCAGCAGTTGATGCGGTTGCAATCGTGGATTGCCCTGGATCTGCATCGGCTGTCCGTTGATCAGGGCGTGGGAGTGAACTTCGCTCGCCGGCCTGTGCCGGTTCGTGAGCCGGTAATTCACTGTATTCGCCGGTCGTTCCGAAACGACGAGCGAAGCTGTGTTTTCTCGCAGTGCAGGTGTCCTGCGAACTGGCTCTGGGACATGGCCATCGGAGCGGGACGATTCGACCCAGCCTGAAACAGCTTGCGCCTGGACGCCAGCGGGAGTTCCCAGGGCGACGGCGATTGACCACAGCAGGATTCGAGTGGACACAGGGCACCAATGTGAAGGTGGGTGGTTTGGGTTCGCGTTGCGGGTTCTCCCGTTTGGTCTCCATCGGCATCTGGTGATCCGATCGCCATGAAAACCTGTTCCGAGTTCAGCGAAAAAACTCGATGCAAGGTGGAGACAAATCGTTGTGTGAAGGGTGCAGCATTTGTTGCTCTGCCTTTTTCGCTCAAGCTGCGAACGATTCCAAATCTGAAATTGCTATGGATTTGCGGCGACTTGGCACTCTATCGTCAACGTGTCAGGGATCCCGATACCGCTTCGGAATGAATCGGTTGAACCGGTACTCGGTGCAGCGCCGGAAGAAATCAGTTTCTGGCCGACAACCGGCGATAGATAGGAAGTCTGGCATCCGTCTTTCGCCGTCCTATCGCAACGGAATTGAAACATGAAACGTCGCCATTTTGTCCTGGGATCGCTTGCGACCCTTGCTGCGACGCAGCAGGCCCGCGCTCAACAGCCTCAGTTGGTGGAACCGATTCACCGCGTCGCGAATGCGGCCGCGAGCTTGGAGCCAACGCCGACCGACCCATTGGATCGTGCGTTGAGTATCGCACGCGGTGGTTTGGCTTCGTGCCGTGAGTCAGTCAGTGACTACACCGCACTATTGGTGAAGCGAGAGCGGGTCGATGGCGAATTGACGTCTCATGAATTCATGTACGCAAAAATTCGTAATCGCAAAGTTATTGATGGGAAATTGGTTCAGCCTCTCAGCGTCTATTTGCACTTCCTGAAGCCCTCGACCGTGAAGGGGCGGGAGGTGATTTATGTGGAAGGAAAGAATGACGGGAAGATGGTTGCACACGAGGGTGGGTTGAAAGGCAAGTTTTTACCGACCTTGTCACTCCCGCCCGACGGAATGCTCGCGATGCGTGGCCAACGATATCCGTTGACCGAGATCGGAGTCGAAAATTTGATTGTCAAGCTGATCGAGCGTGGAGAGCAAGCGAAGCGAGTCCCCAACGTGAGTTGCGACTTCCGAAAGAACGCAAAAGTCCAAGATCGTGTTTGTACCGTCCTGCAAGTGACACAGCCAAAGCCATTGCCCGAACTCGAGTTCTACCAGGCTCAGGTATTCATCGATGACGCAGTGAATCTGCCGATTCGCTACATCGCTTACGATTGGCCGCGACGACCCGAAGCCGCTCCGGAAGTGATCGAGGAATACAACTATCTCAACCTGAAGATCAATGTCGGCCTGACCGACGAAGACTTCGATCCTCATAACCCGACTTACAATTTCTACTCGAAGTAGCGTGATGAACTTCGGCAATGCGGCGGCACGATGACTTTAAGTTTCGGTGCTGCCTGCATTTAGTAAGTCAATCATTTCTTGGTGCAAGGTTTCGTTGGAGCTGACGCAGAATTTAGGTTTCCAAGGGTCGAGGGTTGAACCTTTATCGCTGGTCAATTGGGCTCCCGCTTGTCGGGCGATGACGATTCCGGCGGCACTGTCCCATGCGGAGACGCTCGTTGCCCAATAGGCATCGAGTCTACCAGCAGCGACGTAACACATATTCAAGGCGCACGACCCCAGCCTTCGTAAGGATTGGCATTTTTCCAGCACGCGAATGAATCGTTCGACTTCTGGGTCTGTGCCCTGAACGCCGGCTGGAAAGCTGCATGTGACTAACGCATCGTGAAGGTTAGAGCAGTCGCTTGTTTGGATGGGTTGCCCGTTGCATTGGGCTTCACCGCCATCGATTGCGGTGAACAGTTCGTTGCAGACCGGGTCGTAAATTACGCCGAGTCGCATTTTTCCCGCAGCGTGAAGGGCGATTGAAACGGCGAACGATTGCAGGCGGTGAACATAATTGACCGTCCCATCCAAAGGATCGACGACCCAGCAAGGTGGAGCATTGGGGTCTCCCCGCCGTACGGCGGCTGGTGGGTCATTTTCACCTTCCTCTTCCCCCACAAACGCATAATCGTCGAATGCATCCAAAAGGATTTTTCGAATGGCGTGTTGGGAAGCCAGGTCAGCATCGGTAACCAAGTCCTTGTCAGCTTTTTCGCGAACCACACGATTGGTGCGGCGTGACATGAGTTCTTCGGCCCCAGCCTTCGCCGCTCGGATCGCTACTTCAAGATGTTGTTCATTCATTCTGAATCGAGTCCACTTAATTCCGCTCCCCAGTTGCCGGCACTTGATCCCGTTCCCGTTGGGGCGTGATCGACCAATTCAAGGTCGGATTCAAGGCATCGCAGTTCTTCCAACCAGACGCGAATGTCATTGTCGTACTCAGTGGCCATGTTGCCGAGGATCAATTGTCGATGGAATGCGGCAGCACCTTGGTCAACATGTTCAGCTGCTTCAGCACTTGGGAATCTGCGGTTAGGGTCAGGGGCGATCAAGCCGAGCAAGAAATTGATCAGCAGTTCATTCCGAACGACCTCCGCGGGCAAGATTTTCGTAAGTTGCATCGGCAGTTCTCGCTTCGCTTGCAACAAGTCGCGGAGCTTGGTTTTACCACTGAATGGATTCAAGCCACTCAGCAATTCAATCAGCACGTAGCCAACGCTTGCCAAGTCGCTGCGCGGGGTGCAAACGCGATCCTCTAAGACTTCGGGAGCGGCATAGACTGGTGTGCATTCGCGATCATGGGGTGGATTTTGATAATCAATGGCTGAGCCCATATCGATCACTTTGGTATGACCGCTCCGCTTCAGCATGATGTTCGCCGGTTTGATGTCGCCGTGGACGATGCCTTCGCGATGAAGTGCAGCGAGAGCGGCGAGGCATTCGCGGACGATCGCAACTGCGACACCCGCCTTGAAGCGGCATTGCGCTGGACCGTTGGTCAAGATGACTTCGTTGATGTACCGCCATCGCCGACTGCTCACGCGACCGTGCAGCAGCTCTAGACATTTTGGCGATGTGAGTTGTCGCAAATCGTAACCATCCACCCACTCCATCATCATGATACGGATGCGATCGCGCTCGAAGAAATTTTGCACGTCCAGCAGATTGTCGTGCTGGATCAAAGCGATCCGTGCAGCGATTGACGCGACCCGTCGCATCGCATCGTTGTAAGCTCTCGGGCCCGTGTACCGCTCGGGTGAAAAAATCTTCATTGCGACGGGAACTGTGAAGCCGTCCGTTCCACGGTGTTCTGTTAAGTACACCTCGCCTTGACCACCGCGACCCAACAATCGCAGCATGTGGTGATGGCCGGTCCAACTGACCTTAGCGCGGGATGTTAGGTGTTCGTACCGGTCCAGTAATTTTGGATCGACTGCCTGGCCGGGTGAGCCCTTTTGGTTAAGGGTCGGATAAGGTTCGTATCGGGTTGTCGATTGCATGGATTTCTCCTCATCCTCGGGTGACCCATCCAGTGGGTTTCACGTTGGATCTTAACGCTCGATTTTTTTGCCCGCCCATGGCTTCTGTGGCGGGGCCATGGTTTCGTCTTTGCGAAGCGAGAGCGTGTTCGCCGCAGTATCATTTTTTATCATCGTTCTGATTAACCCTTGATTGTAGTCCTCGCTCTCCCCTCAACGCGATTGGGTTTTCGGGAATCCAGGTGGGATTTGAGAAACATTGCCGCGGCGACAGGTCGAAATTTCGGCTGGAAACAGAGCGTGGAAGGACTATTCATCTATCTGTTAGCAATCCAGTGCAAAGGCAGGGTGGTTCTTTGTCGCGGTAATTGTGATCAGCGTCGTTAGTCAAGAAAGCAGCGATCGGCCGTTGCCCGATTCGCAGTTCGCCCAGATCAGTGGTTGCTTGAACGATTTTGAATGCGAGCAGGTGAGTCGTCAGCGTCCGGGTGTCGTGACTGATTTGGCTGATGTTCCCATTGTTGTGCGGGATCGCCTGCTACCCGAGATAGAAGCAGAAGGCTGCGCTGGCTCGGTCAGCGGTGCGGTGATCATCAGCAAGGAGATTGCATCCAGGGTTTCCCCAAAACCGGTGTGATGCATCGTTGGCCTGTTTGTCAGCCAAGCGGCAATGGGCGCAGCTCGTATTCGTCGGCGGTGGCCGCGGACGCACGTTTGTCAAAACAAAAAAACCGGCCCAGCCTCCCGCTGGGTCGGTCTGATCGCTGCACCCGCAAAGCGAAGTCGGGATTCATTCCAACGAGATCGCTTGCAGGGCGTGTGGATAACGCACGCAGAAATAGGGAGTGACGTCCGTGTCGGTGAACGCGAGGTTCACTAGCTCGGTCCGTCAGTGCCAACTCCCAATAACGATGAATCGCCTCCTGTGCGATACTCCAAAGGTCTATCAAGTCGTTTTAAGACCGGTGGTTCATAGTTGCTGAGTTTTCAGCTGAAATGTTTCTTCGATGTGAAGGATTTGAAAAGGCGTTTCAACTCCTCACGTAGAAAATTGAACGTGAGGCTTGTCTGTTTAGTCGAAATCAAAAACGGGCTTGAGTGTGGGCATCGTCCGCTGAAAATCAAGCTTGTTGATTCCAGTCGGAAATCGCATGGCACACTCTCAGGATAAGATAAAATTTTGCGAGGCAAAACACACGTGTCGTGGTGCTTCAAATCGCCGGCTCGATGCTCTTAAGAATGTGGCGGTAAAGTTATCTGTTGTCAACTAACTTGATCGCCTAAGTTTTCTATTTCGTTGGCCCAACGAATCGAAACCTAGTGAAATGCACGCTCAGGTGTAGTAAAGTTTTTTTGGTCGTGAAAAATTGATTTGTGTGTTTGATGGAACTGTTGACACCGTGTTCTGGTTTCGATAACCGCACCCGGAATCAGGCTGGAAATCGCGTCCCGCACGAAGGATGGATGTAATCGAGATGGTTGACGGCAGAGAGACCAACAGCGACTTCGATTCGCCGGAGGAGGCAGTGAATTCTCGGCGAACTTGGTCCGACGCTTACGTTGATGAAATGTCGATGCTGCTCGGGGAGTCAGCGTGCCGGAAATTGGCGATCTATCGACTCCCCCCTGGATTCAAGTTGACTGTCATCGTTCCCGTTTTCAACGAGTGTGGCACGGTTGAAGGCGTTGTCACGCGTCTTCGCGAGATTGGTTTGCCGATGCAGATTATCTTGGTCGACGATGGTAGTACTGACGGTACAGCCGAAGCAATCCAATCCTATTCGGATCAACAAGACACCGTTGTTCTGCTGCATCAAGTCAACCGTGGTAAAGGTGCGGCGATTCGAACGGGTTTAACAGAAGCTCGGGGCGACATCGTTGTGATTCAGGATGCTGATCAGGAATACGATCCGTCGGACTTTCGCTATCTGATGCAACCTTTGCTTTCGGGTGAGGCCGATGTTGCCTACGGAACGCGTTATGGCCATTACGACCGTCAGCTCTCTCCGTGGTGGCATCAGACGGTGAACGGCTTCATCACGTCGATTGCAAGTATTGCGATCGGAATACGGCTCAGTGATGTTGAAACTTGCTACAAGATGGCGTGGCGGAAGCACTTTGATGCAATCAAAGATGAGTTACGCGAAACACGCTTCGGAATTGAAATCGAGTTGACTGCGAGGTGGGCCAGGCGGGGGCTGCGATTTACCGAACGCCCGATCCGATATCGGCATCGATGGTACGACGAGGGCAAAAAGATTGGCTGGAAAGATGGCGTATCAGCTTTGTGGTGCATTGTGAAATACGGGCTGTTACGCCGATAAAACGCCCTTTATTTTTCTTTTTGAAGCTGCCGCGGCCGTTGAATCGCGAAAAAACTTGACTCGCTATTCCAAGACGGAGAGAATTAGGGGTGCCGAAGAGTTGATCTGCTCGGCAAACCGCATAAAGGAGGCTGGCTGCTATGGTCGTCACGACGAAATCGACAATCGTGGTCAATGCTGCTTTTCTTCAAGAGATCAAAGACAGCAACCCTGAGTTTTACAAAACAATCGATCGGCTTCGAAGCGTTTGCGAGACAGACGATTCGCCCGCCCGATTGTGTCGGAATCTAACTCGTCTGCTTGACCAGCTCCGAGAGCAAATTGCTTTGCAGTTCTCATTGGAAGAGTCTTACGGGTACATGCTGGTGCCGAGCCATTCCGATGATTTTTTAGGCGAGACGGCGGTTGAGGTTCAGGCCCATCATGGGATGCTATACATGCATTTAAGTGATTTGGCGGAACAGGCGGAGGAACTCCAGTATCGAGGAGTCGAGCCGCGACAACTGCGTGTGCTTGTCGAGAGTGCTTGCGAGTTTGAGTTTCGGCTCCGTGAGCACGAGCGAGCGGAAAATGAATTGATTGAACGCAGCTTTCGTTTATTTTGAAGAGTCGGCTGGTTGAGGGTGTCGCATGAAATGTGTCACCAAGATGTATCACTCAAGAAGGGTTGCGTATCGTGATAGGTGAGTCCAAGACGAGGCCAATGGAAATTCTGTTGGTGGAGGATGGGTTAACCGATGCTCGTGTCACCATCTACGCGTTGCGAAGAAGCCAGGTCTACCATCGATTGACTCTGGTCCGTACCGTCCGTGAAGCGATGATGTTCCTCGATTGTGAGGGTATCTTCGCGCGAGCACCCCAGCCTGATTTGATCTTGCTTGATCTGATGCTGCCCGACGGGAGTGGCCTGGAAGTGTTGGAGGCGATCTCCAGGCGGAATCTCGACACTCGGCCGACCTCGGTGGTCCTAACCGCTTCCCAGGATGCCACTCTGCGGGAGCGTTGCCGAGAATTACAGGTTTCGGACTTCATGACCAAGCCGGTCGGCGAGCACGACTTCAAACGCGTCGTCCGTGAACACAAGAAGCTCATGATCCACAGCACGCCGATTTTGACGTCCTAGCACACAGCCATGTCGCTCCCATCGAGGATGCTCTCAAAGCGTTCCGGCAAAATGGCCCACGATGGTCGAAATGAGATGCGAAGTGGCAGCAGGCGGATGCTACTTTTCAAACCACTTCTTGATGACGTGGACTGTCGCCGCTCTGCCGGCGCGGGCGATTGATGTCGTCAGGGGGATTTCCTTCGGGCAAACGGCCACGCAGTTTTGTGCATTGCCGCATGCTTGAATGCCTCCCGCATCGGTCAACGCGTCCATCCTCTCCGATGCTAACGCCTTTCCGGTCGGGTGGTTGTTAAACAACATCGCTTGTGAGATCGCATTGGGTCCCACGAATGATTCATCGTAGGCTTTGTTCTTTCGAGCCTCGAACGCCTCATCTGATTCGCCGTCGTCTTGCTTAAGCTCGATTTTGGTGTACTGCGGGCATGCTTCAACGCAGCACCCGCAGCTCATGCACTCGCTCAGCGGGTAATTCTGTTCCTGCTTGGCTCGCAGTTGCCGCTCACCAGGGCCCATGTCGTAGTAACTATCGACGGGGACCCAAGCTTTGACGCGTTTGAGACTGCGGAACAATCGCTGACGATCTACCACGAGGTCTCGAACAACTGGAAACTTGCTCATCGGTTCGAGCACGATTTCGTCATCGTTGTCTTCGAGCAGTCGATCAACCAGTGCACTGCAACTCTGGCGGACGCACCCATTGATCTGCATCGTGCAGCTTCCGCACACTTCTTCCAGGCACCCACAGTCCCACGAAACAGGTGGTACGGCTTTCCCGTCGAGTGTTTCTGCTTGGGCGGCAATCCGCTGCAACACACTGATCACATTGAGCTCAGGCTCGTAAGGGATTTGATGTAATTCCCAATACGGCTCTTGCCCGGGTGCGTCTTGGCGACGGATACGGACCTTTATGAACTCGGGTCGTTTCGCTGATTCTGGATCCAAGGCGATCATCGGTCAGTCCTGCTGCGATGGCTGAATGGTGAGGAGTAACAGGGTACGGTCTAGCAACTTCAGTTAGGAACGGGCTCGGCCGTCTTTGCGGCTTCGGCGCGTTCCTTCCATACTTCTTCGATCACCTCGCCACCCACTAATCCATACAAGCGGGGTCTCGGCGGAATCAGGGAAGTATCGACATCTTCGTACGTGATATCGGGCATTGATGTGTCGGGATTCCAGTCCGCGATCGTGCTTTTCAGGAACTTCTTATTGTTCTTTTCGAACTCATCACACCACGCTTCCGCTTCACGTCGACGTTCGGCCGGTGCTTCGGAAGTGAGGGATGTTTTTTGGAACTCTGGTTTGAAGTGAGCGCCGCGGCACTCATCCCTTTGCAGGGCGCCCTGCAGGATTGTTTTCGCGACGGGGAACATATCTTGCAGTGACTTTGCAAAGATCACGTTCTGGTTTGACCAATTCCCCGTATCGCTCAAGCTCACTCGCATCGCTCTCTGGTGAAGCTCTTGCACTTTTCCGACGGCGTCGCTGAGTTGGTCGTTGCGGCGAACGACGGTCGCAACACGCGTCATCAGGTCGCCTAGTTCTTGGTGGATCAAAT
>JAQWPZ010000063.1 GCA_029245125.1 Rubripirellula sp. | reverse complement strand
TTGATGTCGCCGAGCGCGAAGGTGATGCCTTCGCTCGCTGTTTCGCGGAATTGCACACCGATCTTGTTGGACCAGAGTCCCAGCGCTTCTCGGATCCGGGTCTTTTGCCGGTCCTTGATCTGATTCAGGAAATCGCGGCCGTCCTCGTCCGTGTCAAAAATTCCATTGAAGTTGTAGGCAACCTCCGTCACGCCATCGGTCGAATCGGGTCCAAAGGTATCACCGATGTGTTGTAGCAGGGCTCCCGCGATCTCAGGGATTTCAATGTGGCCCGGATCATCATTTCCACCAGGCAGTTCGACCAAAAATGTTTTGGGATCGATGGCTTCCTGGAACACCAGACTGACCAGTTCGCTGTCCTGGCCGAACGTGCCCACGTGCAATGCATCGCCCAGCGTATCGCCGACGGCGGTCAGGGTGAGCGGCGGCGCGCCTACGACACGCTCAGGAACCAACTCGTTGGGGTCGCCTGTGATCGTGACAGTGATCACGCCGTTGACAGGCGCGGTTTCGGCAGCCGCTTTCAGTTCACCGAAGGTCGGATTGGTTGTGCCCAGATCAAAAACGACGTTGGTCGGATCAGTGTCTAGGAAGGCTGACACAGAATTATTAACGCTTCGGATGAAGCGAACTTGGCCGCCCGAGGCCGATTCGCCGATTGCCCTGGAGGTAAAGGTTACCTGCAGGTCGTCGATGCCAAAGTCGCTTGTGGCGGTTGGAGCGACGGGTTGATCCACTGGTGGCAAGATGACGTCGATGCGTTGATCGATCGCCGTTCCGATACGAAGTCGGAATGTGCCACCACTGAGCGGAACCTGTTGGCGGGTTTTTGTGTCGTCCGGATTGGTGGCGTCGACCGGATTGAGAGCCGTGGTCGGGACCAGTTCGTTGATGTCGGTGGCGAAAAACAATCGCGCTGTATGCGTGGCTGGATCGTAGGCCACCTCTTCAGGCTGGAACAACGCGTCATCTGTCGTGCGAACCGTGTCTCGGGTCAGCAGCAGCGAATAGAAACGTGGGTTCTCAGCGCTACGCTCGGTTGGACTGCCTTTGACATCGAATTGTCTGCCTTGTGAGGTGAACGTAGCAGACGGATCCCCGGCTGAGACGTTCGCTTCGAACAATTCGAGCGCATTGATGGCATCGCTGATGTCTTGGAACGTTGCCGTCTGCGGATGAGAAACGACGATGGTTCGGCTGGCCGCATCGTGGACGGCGGTCGAATCAGTTGCCGAATTGTCGACTTCAAACGTGATCCTCGTATCATCAAACGAGCGGCTTGTCAGCTTGCCTGTAATCGCAATCTCATTCGCGGCGATGGCGATCGTGCCAGCGGCCGAATCGTCTTCGACAAACAACGGATCTTCATTGAAGTAAACGACAATCTCGTTGCGGTTTTGCTTTAACGAACCGTCGGCGTCGCGAATCAGCGGTTGCGGTACGATCGATTCGATCAACGTTCCGAGACGGAGATCAAATTCGGTCGTTTGTGAACGTTGATCGGGGTCAAACGGCTGAAATAAATCTCCGTCCTGGTTCCGAAGTCCAACAATGCCGAGACCAGGATCGTCAAACCCAAAGACTTCTAGACTATAGCGATCATCGGGTAACGTTTCGGAGAAGCGGATCAGAACTTCGTTCTCGTTCGGCTGGCCGGAAGTGATCAGCCCAGGAGTGATGCGAAGATCATCATCCGTATTCAGGATCCCATCGTCCCCTGCGCGGGTCAGGCGGATGCCATCGAACGTGTTCTCGTTAAGTTTCTGGTCCTGATCGAAACGCAGCGTCAGCGCACGCGGAGCCGTGTCCAGAACGGAACCGTTGACAATCAGATCGCCCTGGTTGGGCGTGATGCCGAGCAATCGCATTTCGACGTCGCCGGCCAGCAATTGGCGTGCTTCCAGCTTCTCCAGAATGTTCTGGCGGCGTTTTTTTTGCGTTGCTCTCTTCTTGAAGGAGCCAACAGATTTGGGACTGCGTGAGTCATCAGAGATGAACGTCGACGAGTGTTTTCGCTTGCGCGAGGTCATAGACCGAACCTTCCAGGCGATGTCACCGTTTGCCAGCTATCCATGAAGCTTGGGCGACCGTGAGATGGTTGTAGTTGCATATCAGTCGAGACGAACCGAGGAACGTTCGACGGGAATAAGGCCATTGCCATTGCTGACGAGTAATGAGCCGGAATTGTTGCGCAGTGCGCGAAAACCGAAACACAGTCGACGAGTATAGTTAGGGCGAAAAAACCCGCAAACAATTGCCGGCGAGGTTCCTCAGGAGTAGCGAAATCAGGGTAAAAAACGGGTCCGATCATAACGATCACGCAGGTGGAAAAATCGATTTTACGCCTGCTTGTACCTCATTTAGGGGGTCGTCGGAGTCGGTTCTTTGCCTAACTGCACGTGGACACTTGGACGTCCATGAGCCCGGGAAGTTCCCCTCCTGAGCGGAAAGAAAACCGTCTTGAGCCGATTTTTTTGGGGAATGTTCTCGAAAAGCCCTCAAGCCAGCGAACACTGGTGAGTCGAAATGATCACTCGCCTCGATTTTGACCTGCAGCGAGGTCGGGAGCTCGCCTGGCGGAAAACCCAGGGATTCAGTCGTCCTCTTCGTCACCTTCTTCGTCTTCACGATCGGGGTGCAGGGGGTCGCTGGGGTCGAAAAACAGATCGGCCAAACCAAGCGGCACCGCATCGCCCCCCAAAGTGCGTCGGCGACGCTGGGCGAGTTGTTCGAGATCGACAGCATCTTCACCGAGGCACTTTTGCAACGCTTCCTGCCACGCCTCGTCTCGACTGAGTGGGTGATCCCCTTGCTGCAGCAGCCGTTTGATCGCGAATCGCAGCAGATTGATCCCGTCTCGCGGGGAAAAGTCGAGTTTCAATTCGTGGGATTGCTGCAGGAATTCGACCGTCATTGCCAGGATATCGGGTTCGGCGAAAGGGAGGTGGTACTGCAGAATGGCCATCTCATCCTGCTTGTTCGGGAACCCGACTTCCAGCGTCGGTTGCAGGCGGCTGAGGATGTAATCTGGGATTTCGAACGTTGATTCATCTTGATTCATGGTGACGGCTGCTCGGAATTCCGATGCGGCCGGGATCGTGATGCCGGCAACGATCGATTCCACCAGGCGGCGGTTATCGAACAGAGGAGCGAGCGACGCCCACGATTTCTCATTCATCCGGTTGCCTTCATCCAGCAGGCAAATTCCTCCGCGGATCATCGCCGAAACCAGGGGTGAAGCGTGGTAGGAAATCTCACCTCCTTGGCTCAGCACTGGTGTAATCAAGAGATCTTCGGGGCGCGTATCAGCAGTGCACTGGTAGATATACAGCGGAAGATTCTGATGGTTTGCTGCGGCGATCGCCAACTGAGTCTTGCCGACGCCGGGGGCTCCTACCAAGCGTGGTGTGAGAGGCAGATCGGCTGCGTCGATCTTGATCCAACAGGCCAACAATTGCATCAGGATCTCTTGCTGGCCGATCCATTGTCCCGGTGCCTCATAGGGTCGAGAAAGTTTGAGTGTGACGCCGTCGATTTCGACGAAACCGTCATCGTGTTTGTCCGAATGCGATTGAGGCTCGGGAGAAGATGGCATGGCAAAATCGAGAGGGTAAACAGGTGGTTGAACGTTGCAGACTTACGCTGTCGTTAGACTTCAGGCGAAAGGCATCAGGTATGGTTTTTCAGGCTTTTAATTGCGGTTGCTCGCCGTTTTGACCGGTTGCTCGCCGCGGTTTTTTGAAGCTTGTTTGGCTTCCCGCTCTGCGAGTCAGGCATCGTTGGCTTCGGCGATCGCAGCAATGTAGCCGTGGATGGAGTGATCGGCGAAGTGATCGATTTTCCATCGTCTTAATGAGCGAAGAAAACCTCGCCAACGATCTCGGCGTTTCGCGATTGCACCGAGGTGCCTGAGTTTGCCGTTGCTGTCCAGGTAGACTTCGGTCCCAGCATGGCGATAACCTAAAAAACTGGGTGGCACACGTGTCACCACATCATTGTTATTGACGAATCGAAAGTGATCCATTTCGACGTAGTTGATGTACCGTTTGTTGCCGACACGGGGGCTGCCGTAGGTGTAAAGCTGGCTCGGATTGCTGTCGATGTGTGACAGGAAGCAGCGTCCTGCACAGATCGTTGCCATCGCACCACCGAGCGAGTGTCCGCAAAACCAGAGTGGTTGGACATTGTCGAGCAAAGCTGTCTCGATCATCGGCCACAGGTCATCGACTTCCCGTTTGAATCCGCGATGGACCTTGCCAGTTGTTTCCGACAAAACGCTAGCGGCATTGGCATCCGCTTTAATGTCATTCCACTCATTTGGTTCAGTACCGCGACAGGCGATGACGCAATCGTGGTCGTTGCGAAAACGATAGGCTTGCGAGCCATCCCGGTCGTAAAAAGTCACGTCAGGCAAGCCGATCAGCCCGCCAGCCCGCTGGACTTCATCGAAGTCGTTGTAGGCGAGCATGGCGAGTTCCGCGAACAGCAAGGCTCGCTGTAAGAAATTTAGTTCGGCGATGGGCGTATCCAGACGCGATCGCAATACGAGTGCGTCTTCGCCGGGATCTTGTACAACTCGCAGTGGGGCACTCACTGCGTTGCTTGCTGCGTTACTCACATTCGACTCCTTTTTAGTGGTTCGTCCTCGTGCCGTTCAATTCCGTCTTGCGGCGTCAATTTGGGTTCCAGTCAATTCTGAGAACAGTCAATTCGGGTTCCAGTCAATTCTGAGAACAGTCAATTTGAGACCCCTGATGACGGTGTCCGCAGCGGCTCTTAGTCCAGCATGGATCCCGGTTTGGGATGTCCGCCATCGACGTCGATTTGCATCGTGAGTTGTCGTCGCCACGCTTGGTCATCAGGTTCGGGGAAATCATTGCGAAAGTGAACTCCCCGCGATTCGGTGCGGGCCATGGCGGCATCAACGATACAGGAGGCGGTCAGCAGCAAGTTTTGTAGTTCCCAACCTGGTTCGTGGTCAAATTGTTGGGGCATGACGTACGAAGCGAAGGAACGGATCGAATCGACTGCTTCACGCAGTTCTTCACCGTTGCGTTCGACACCCGCCATCCGTCCCATCAGGCTTTTGAGCGACACCCTCACATCGGCGACATCGAATGATTCGTTGTGAACGTGGATGGGATGTTGGATCGGCAAGGCCTCCATTTTGCTGGGGGCCTCGGCGGCGGCGCGGGAGGCCGCTTCGCCAGCATGAGCGCCGTATACCAGGCCTTCGAGCAGGCTGTTGCTTGCCAATCGGTTGGCGCCATGCAGCCCACTGCTGGTGACTTCACCGGCAGCCCAGAGCCCAGGCAGGCTGGTGCGTCCCTGTCGATCGACGGTGACGCCACCGATCATGTAGTGGGCGCCTGGGCGAACGGGGATGCGGTCGGTGGTGATGTCCAAACCAAAATTGCCGCACGCTTTGTCGATGCCGGGAAAACGGCTGCGAACATGTTGTGGGTCGAGGTGGGCGAGATCGAGGTAGACGCTTGCATGTTTCGTCACCGCCATCTGTCGAATGATTGATTGGCTGACGACATCGCGCGGTGCCAATTCCGCTCGCTCGTCGTAGTCGGGCATGAATCGATGCCCGTTGGAATCGACCAGGTGTGCACCTTCACCCCGCACCGCTTCGGTGATCAGCGATCGGGAGGAGCCGGCGATGTAGAGCACTGTTGGATGAAATTGGATGAATTCCATATCGGCTAATTGCACACCGGCTCGGTAAGCGAGCGCCGAGCCATCGCCGGTGGCGACAGGTGGATTCGTCGATTCGCGGTAAACCTGCCCGGCTCCACCAGTACAGAGGATGGTTTCCTTGGCCCAGACGATGACCGGCGGTTGTTGACTTTGGGAGATAATCGCGCCCCGACAGCGTCCTTCGTAGGTCAGCAAGTCGATCGTGAAGGCGTCTTCCCAGATATCGACGTTCGGTAAATCTCTGGTCCGCGCAATCACCGCCCGCATGACTTCGGCACCCGTCGCGTCCCCCCGCGCGTGGACAATCCGCTCACGGCTGTGCCCGCCTTCGCGACCGAGGGAAAGTTCCCCCTCGTCCTGATCGAACTGTGTACCCCAGCGGGCGAGTTCTTCGATTCGGCGGGGGCCTTCGCGAACCACCATGTTGACGATTTCGCGATCACATAGGTTCCCGCCGGCGGTCAATGTGTCGGCTACGTGGGATTCAAAGCAGTCTTCGGGATCCAACACGCCTGCGATACCACCTTGGGCGTAGTTGCTGTTGGATTCCCGCAATTGATCCTTGGTGACCACCAGCACTGATTGATTGGATTCGACGGCATTCGCGGCGCGCAGGCCGGCCAATCCGCCCCCGATAATCAGGATATCGGTGAATCGGTGGAGTGATCTTCGAGAATCAAAGGGAACGAGATAGCGAGGTGTAATCATCTGCTGGGCACCTATCACGTGCCAATGCGCGGAACGAAGTTGGCTGCTTCCTTCCAGACTCGTGTCTGGCAGCACCTACCGGACCCTCTTTATACCGGATAGTCTGTTGCACTATGAGTACGCCTGATTCTTCCTCCGAAGCGGGGCCATCGGAGCCACCGATTGTGATCGCTGGCCCTGCCATGGATCCCACCGTCCAGACGATCCAACCCGGCGGCGGTGTGGTGATGTCGATCGAGTTGTTGTGGGGCCGCATTCGTCGTCGACTACTGCGGACTTTGCGGCCTGGGTTCGTTCGTCGGATGGCGCAAACCCGGCAAGGTGAGCAGGGGCCGTTGCCGTTTGAAGCGGTCGATCCGCGAGATCTGAAGTACTACCGCAATCAGCCGACCTATTGGTGGGCAGAAGAGGACGACGCATACGCGTGGCGGGATTCTCTGCCTTTCGTTCGCGCAGGGCTGGCCGAGCTGATTTTGTTAGGTGGCGGTTCGATTCTGCTCGGAATTGCATTGAGTCTCTGGTGGTGGCCGCTGGGGATCCCGATGGCGGTAATCGCGGTTCTCATCATCTGGTTTTTTCGAAACCCTCACCGCGAAATTCCAACTGATCACGGGGCAGTGGTCTCGCCAGCTGATGGAAAGCTGGTGCAGATTAAAAAAGTGAACGACCCCGAACTTGGTCCCTGCGTGCAGTTCGGGATTTTTCTGTCGATTTTCAACGTGCACGTGAATCGAGCCTCTTTGCCAGGTCGCGTGGTCGCCGTTCGTTATCGGCCGGGGAAATTTCTCAATGCACTGCGACCTGAGTCAGCTCAGGAAAACGAGAATTTCGACGTGTTTTTGGTCGATAACGATGCTGCGAAGGTTGGCAGCGAGCCGCGGACGTTTCGCATCCGACAAATTACGGGCCAATTCGCTCGCCGGATTGTTTGCTGGGTCCGTCCCGGCGATGTTCTTGGGCGGGGCGAAATATTTGGCATGATCAAGCTGGGTTCACGCACTGAATTGCTGATTCCTGACAGTCCGCAATTAGATTTAGTGGCAGAGTTAAACCAAAAGGTTTGTGCGGGTAGCACGATGCTGGCTCGTTATCGACATCCCCTAACAGATGCCCCCTCGACGGCTGAGACTGTGGAGGCGGACGAAGCTAAAGATTCGCATGAGTGAATTAAAGCATGAATTCCAAATCGATCAGCCCAACGGTGATGATGACTTGGAATCCCCCGACAACGGGCAGCCGAGTCCTGGGGCCCCCAGGCCAGTCCGCCGACGGCGGCGTTTGACCCTGGCGGTCCTGCCAACCTTGTTAACCCTCGGTAACGGTGTTTGCGGTTTGGCTGCGATCGCTGTCGCGATGAGCGTCAACCTGGACTGGGATGAGTCGACCAAGTTGTTGGTCGCTGGTGCTTTGATTTTCGGCGGGATGCTGTTTGATGCCTTGGATGGCTCGGCGGCTAGAATGACCGGTCAGGCCAGTCGCTTCGGTGCCGAGCTTGATAGTCTGTGCGATGCGATCACTTTTGGGACCGCGCCCGCCGTGATCGTTTGGCGATACAGCGACGGTATCGCTTTGCCTCCGAAAATTAGTTGGGCGATTGGAGTGCTGTTTGCCCTCTGTGTCCTGATTCGTCTAGCGCGGTTCAATGTCGAAACTGGTGAGGACGATGCGCACGATGGTTTCGATGGCTTGCCCAGTCCCGCTGCTGCCGGCACGATCGCGGCATTCGCAATCGCGATGCCAGAGTTGGCCGGTTATGCATCGGAAGATTACCCCGAGCGAATTCAGTGGCTGGCGTTGCAGGTTGAATCGGGCTCGCAGTACTTGATTGCCGGTTTGACGTTGTCGCTCGCCTACTTGATGGTGTCTCGCTTCGAGTACCCACACGTGTTCCAGCAGCTTGTTCGCGGGCGTCGACGACCGCATGAGATCGGGCAAGCGTTGTTTGTTGTTGGCGCGGCGCTGATCCTGCACTGGTTGGTGCTGCCGATCGCGTTCTGTTACTACGCGTTCGCATCCCCCGTGCGAGCACTGATCAAGCGCTGGCGTAACCGACACGCTATCACCCCCGAGTCGCAGTAAATCGCAGGTTCTGGCATCGAGCGATTCGTACCAGTGGTTCGACTCCAGCCCATACTCGAACTCAAGACGGGGCGGCAATGACCGAACCCGTTGGGCTTCGTGAGCGAGTTGTTAGTCAATCAATTTGTTGATTGGGTACTCGACGATCCCGGTCGCTCCGATCGACTTGAGTTCGGGGATGATGTTCCGCACCACCGATTCTTTGACAATCGTGGTGACGTCGACCCATTCAGGATCCGACAATTCGCTGATGGTTGGTTTTTGCAAGGCAGGCAGCAGTGCCAGGACATTTTTCAGGTCGGCTCTCAGTACATTCATCATCAATCCCACTTTGCCCTCGGCATGCAGGCAAGACATCAGCATCAAGGCGATGTTATCGAGCTTGGTTTTCTTCCAGGCGTCCTGGTGCGAATCTTTGTTTGCGATCAATCGGGTTGTGCTCTGCAATACCTCGTCGACGATCCGCAGATTATTTGCGCGAAGTGAGCTTCCTGTTTCGGTGACTTCGACAATGGCATCTGCGAGTTGCGGCGGCTTGACCTCGGTTGCTCCCCACGAGAATTCGACGCGAGCTTCGACACCATGTTTGGCTAGGTATCGCTCGGTCAGGCCAACGGCTTCGGTTGCAATCCGCATCCCTTGCAGATCGTGGACCGTTTTGACCGGCGAATCTTCGGGGGCGCAGAGCACCCAGCGAACTGGTCCACGGCTCACACGGGAAAAAACCAACTCACAAACTTCGATGACATCCGCTTCTGATTCGGCGACCCAGTCGTGTCCGGTGATACCGGCATCGAGTACTCCCTGTTCTACGTAGCGTGCCATTTCTTGCGCGCGGATCAGCAGACACTCGATTTCTTGGTCGTCGATGGTGGGGTAGTAGGAACGCGACGAGAACTTGATGTTGTATCCAGCCCGTTCGAACAGCTCGGCAGTCGACTTTTGCAGGCTGCCCGCTGGGATACCCAATTTTAAAATATTGCGTTCGCTCATCACTTAGCTTTTTTTGTAAACTTGATGCGGGTCAAAAACTCGCTCGCCGACCACTTCGGGTTCTGCTTGGCCGGGCACAATTTTTTGGAAAAAGCAGGTGCGGTAACCTTCATGGCAGGCGGCACCCCCGATCTGATGGACTTTCACTAGCAGCGCATCGGCATCACAGTCAAAATAGATCGACTGTACTTCTTGGACGTTGCCACTCTCTTCACCCTTGCGCCACAGTCGTTCACGGCTACGGCTGTAGTAGCAAACTCGCCCGGTGGCGAGCGTTTCCTGGTAGGCCTCTTGATTCATGTAGGCCAGCATCAGGACGTCACCGGTTTGGTCATCCTGGGCAACCACTGGAATCAGAGGTGTTTTTTCAAAGTCGGGCCCGTTCACCACTCGCTCCTCAACTACGCAGACTTCGGTACAAAGCTTCAACATACCAGCCGGACTGAGAGATGGTAGGGCGGGCGATCCGTTCGGTAGGGTGGCTTGTCGCTCGTCAGGGTTGTTCGCTTGGGTGGGCGGCTGTTCCGGTGAGGGGCGATTGATCGTTGACGCTGTCATCTGTCACTTCCAGCGAATCGAGCTGTCCAGGCACCAGGAGCGACGATGCTGGCGGTCGCACCCCCGCGGCGAGGAGATCGTTGCCGATAAAAAATGGCATGAAAAACACGGAGTCGATCGCCGCGAATCCCCTTTCTCCAAGTCACTCTTCTCAAGTCACTCTTCTCAAGTCACTGCGGGGTCAATTGGGTCTGGTGAATTCGTTCGTTCGCCCGTCTTGGGTGACCGATTTTCACTGGTTCGCGGGACTTCACCGGAGAGTCGGTTGTATTGCTCGGTTTCGTCGTTGATCAGTCGTCCGCCGCCGCTCCAGTACAACGAATAGCTAATCGGCACCAAGTACAGCACGACGATCGTCGCAAACATTTCACCAAACGCGATGCTGGTCGCCATCGGGATCAGGATTTGAGCCTGGATGGATGATTCCAGCAGGATGGGTGTCAGTCCGCCGATGGTCGTGATGGTGGTCAACAAGACTGGTCGAAAGCGTCGCGTTCCCGACTCTCGGATCGCATCGTTAATCGGCATCCCTGCCCGCACTCGCGAGTTAATAAAGTCGATCAGCACAATTGAATCGTTGACGACGATTCCGGTCAACGCAACGATCCCGTAAAAGCTAAACAGCGTTAGTGGCAGTCCCATGATCAGATGTCCGACGACGGCTCCCAGGACTCCGAAGGGAATGATCAGCATCACCAAGATCGGTTGCATGGCGGACTTGAATTCGATCGCCAGCAGGACGAACATCACCAGCAGGGCGACGAAGAATCCACCGAACAGACTGACCATCGACTCGGCACGTTGTTCTTGTTGGCCACCCCACCGCACGCGAATCATCGGAAACTCGGCGAGCAGTCCCGGCATGAAATTCGCCTGAAGATCCTCGACGATCTCAGCGGCGTTGCCGACGGTTTCGTCCAGATCGCTCGCGACTGTGATTGAGCGTGCCTGATCGATGCGATTGATTTCGGAGTAACTACGGACGACATCGATTTCAGCCAGTTCGGTGATGGGCCGTTCGACACCATCCTGTAACCGCACTCGAATCTCGTCAAAGTTGGACAGCAGACGTCGATCTTTGCGTGGATAGGTGACCATGATTTTGACTTCATGGCGACCACGTTGCACCCGCATGACTTCTTCACCGTAGTACGCGGCGCGGACGGTTTCTGCGAGGTCAGCGGTGCGAACTCCCATCGCAAAGGCTTCTGGTTTGATCCGAAAGCGGTACTCCCATTTGCCTGGGACCGAGTCATCTTTCATGTCGAAGACGCCGGGGTATTCCGCCAGCTTTTCTTTGCAGCGTTCCACCGCGTGTTCGAGTTGTTCGATGGCAAGACTGGGGCCGAGTAATTTGAACTCGATTGGGGTCCCGCCGGGGCCAAAGGATCTTGCGCCCAAGCTCATTTCCTCGGTGCCTGGAATCACGCCGACTTCCTGACGCCAAGCGGCAACGATTTCGCGACTGTGAACGCCACGCTCTTCGGCTCGCAGTAATTCGATTTCGACGCTGCCAAGGTGTCCGCCACCGCCAGATGGCATCGGTGAACCACCAGGACCACCTCCTTGGACTTGTGCGCCAACAACACGGAACGAGTTCAACGCAATGGAGCGTCCTTGCGATTCATAGTTTTCTGCTACTCGCCAAAATGCATCCTCGCATTTCTTGGTAGCCGCATCCGTTACTGATTCGGGGGTGCCATCGGGGAACATCACCCGCGCGGTAAGTGTGTTGCCGTCTACACGAGGAAAGAAGCTGAACTTGATCGTCCCGCTGCGATATAAACCGTAGGTCAACAGCAGGGAGGTCAAGCAAGCCGACACAATGATGAGACGGTTATTCAGCATCCATAGCAAACTGGGGCGATAGATGTGATGGATGTACCACTGCAGCGATTTCGTCGCTAATCGATTCGCCCACCATGCAGGTGCCATTAGCCAACGCACTGCAAAGAACAGCACGTGCATGATTTTGAAGATTAGGCTCTCGCGATGCGCTAAGTGGCAAGGCAAAATGGTGACACATTCGATCAGTGATGCTGCTAGCATCGCGATGATTGCCGCTGGCATCACCGAGGTGAATTTGCCCATCGTCCCACCGACGAATAGTAGCGGCGAAAAAGCGACCATGGTCGTCAACACGGCGGTCGTGACCGAGGGAATGACCTCGACGGTGCCGTCAATCGCTGCTTGCATGTACGACTTGCCCATTTGGCGGTGAGCGAACACGTTTTCGCCAACCACGATTGCATCATCCACAACGATCCCGAGTGCCATGACAAAGGCAAACATCGAGATCTGATTCAATGTCTGCCCGGTCAAGTACAAGTAAGTCCCGGCCGCTAACAGAGAGAACGGAATTCCCAAGGCGACCCAAAACGCAAGTTTTGGATCGAGGAACAGCAACAGCAAGACGAAGACGATCAGCAGCCCCTGGAAACCGTTGCGAACGAGTAAGTTCAGCCGTCCACGCACCTCGACCGATTCGTCACTCCAGGTCATCAGCTCAAACCCTGGCGGAAGTTCGGCGGTGGCGGTGTACGCTTTGACCGCATCGATCATCGCCAGCAAGTCTTGCGAGGTGCTCCGTTGGACCGTCAACGCCAGCGCTGGTTTGCCATTGATGACGTTGATCGCGGTCGAATCTGCAAATTCGTCTCGCACCCGTCCTAAGTCACCGACTGTCAAGACCGCGCCACTTGATTCGGTGACCAATGGCAATTCGGCCAGGTCTTCGCCATTGGTGCGGCGATTGTTTCCCCGCAGCAACACTTCTTGCGAGCGACTGCGAATTGATCCCGCCGGCAGTTCCCGGTTTTCACGACGGATGATGTCAGCGGCTTGCTGCAGGGTCAGTCCGTGGGACCGAAGTGTTTCCTCGGGAAATTCGATGTCGATTTGGTAATCACGAGCGGCCAAGTAGCCGACTTGAGTGACTTCGGGAATGGCTAGTAAGTCATCGCGGATTTTTTCGGCCACCTCACGCAGCATCAATTCAGACCCAGCGGTCAGATAGTCTGGGCTTCGTGATTCAGCAGCGAGAGATTCTGGTCCCAGCACGCCGACACGAATCGACGGGCGACGATTGGTCACCAGCGTGATTTGGGGATCTTCCGCTTCTAGTGGAAAACTGGGGATGCGATCAACGTCGCTACGGACTTCGTCCAATACGCGGTCGGGTGATCGGCCATCGGGGAATAATTCAAGGACCACGTTGCAGCTGCTTTCCTGAGCGACCGTGGTGATCTTTTTGATGCCCTCGATTCCCCGTACTGCTTCTTCGATCTTTTGGCCGATTCCCTCTTCGACTTCCTGGGGCGCTGCACCGGGGTATGGAACCGTAACCAAAATTCGGTCTAGCTCAAACTCCGGGAATGACTCTCGGCGCATCGCCCCCATTGAAAACCAGCCGACGACCAAGACGCCGATCATGCAGAGGTTCAATGCCGACTTATTCGCAATCGATGCACGAACAATCGATTTCATCGCTGATCTCCCTGGGCAGGCGATGTTTGGCGACTGCTCGGATCACTACTGGCCTCATTGCCCCGGTCGCGGTCAGCTGGTGGACCAAGTGCCGCAGTCGGATTTGGCAGCAGGGCGTTCGGTTTCAATGCGTTCACGGCTAAACCGTCGAACGGTGTCGCGAGTGGTGAAATCACCACTGCGTCTTCTGCATTTAATCCATCGGCGTGTTGGTAGGCGATCACCCACTGTTCATTCGAGTGCGCGATCTTCGCGACGTTCCGCTTGAGCTTGCCGTCGGTCACGGTCCAGACAATGTTTCCAGGTTGGATTGCAGTTTGAGGAATTTTTAGCAGTGAGATCGGAGGCTGAGCTTTGATGAGAATTTTGACAAACATCCCCGTCATCAAGGTGGGCGGATTGAAGGCGACTGCGGAATCTGTCGCCGATTCTCCGACTGTGATCTCGAGTGGATTGTCAACGTGTACCCGGCACGGAACCATTCGTGTTTGATTGTCGATGCCGCTGCCGTCGTATCGATTGATCACGCCTTGCCAATGGTAGGAAATGTCGCCTAGCTGAAAGGTCACTACCGCGGGTGTTTGAGGAAAATCGTATGCTTCAGTCAGGCCAGTGGTCGCCGAGTCACGTTCAGGATTGTTGTTGGCGTGCGAGTTCGCCTGCCACAACCAATTCATTTGCCGCATGTGCAGTTTGCAGGTCACATCCAATTGGGACGTGTCTTGCAGCGTCAGCAGGGGACTTCCCAGTTGCACATAACTATCCTGTTCGACGTTGTCCATGATGACGACACCATCAAGCGGCGCAGTGATTTCGGTGCGTTGTTGAGACAGCACCGCCTTATCGAGATTCGCTCTCACAAGTGCTTTGCCGCTTTGCATCCGCACGGCCCGCTGAGCCAGCAGCTTTTTCTGGTCCAGCAACGTCTGCAAGCTGTTGCGGGCGGTTAGCTCTGCCCGTCGTGCTGTATCGAGTTCACTTTCAGATGCTGCTTGAGTGGCGAGCAATCCTTCACTGCGTTTCAATTGGCGGATATCGATTTCGAGTTGTTGGCCCGCCAGTTCGATTTGATTTTCGGTGGTTGATAGTTCAACGTTTAATTCTTGAATCATGGCATCGGCTTGATTCAGTTCTTCCTGTAGTCGTGCGACTTCCAAGTCGTAATCGCTTTGTTCGATCCGCAACAGCAGATCCCCTTTTTTTACCGCTCGCCCTGTGCGGCAGTTGTCGGACTTGAATTCAATCCGTCCGCTCACTTGGGCGGCAAGTTGAATTTCACGAAACGGGACGACAACCCCATCGACTTCAAATGGGATTCCGCCTTGATGGACTTCGGCCGCGACGATGCGAACAACAGGCAACGCTCCGCGGTCTGGTGGCCGCGTGGAGACGACTGGCTTGCCCAACGCGAGGAAACCGAACACGCCACCAACCAATAAGGCAAGGGAAATGATCGTGCGAACAGACGTGCTCAGAATATTCATTGCGAAGCCTTGATGCGGAAACGGCAGGCCGTGTAGTCTAAACACGTCCCGCCGCACCGCCAGTTTTGTGCGAGGCGTTTTAGGTTTTCGATCGCGTCTTTCAAAACAAAATGCCGACACATCAGGTGCCGTTGACACATTTGGGGGCGTTAACTTGGGTTCACTGACTTGCGACGGTTATCGGCCGAGCGTATTTGCCGCCGGGGCTGATCGTTGATCGCGAGGGGCTGATCGCGAGGGGCTGGGCGGCTGTTAACTGATCACTTGGGGCGGGGCGGGCTCTGCCAGCCGCTCGGCTAGCCCTCGACGGGCATTTTTGGCAGTGAATCCAAGAACAAGCGGCCATAAGCTTTCGTGCGGATTCGTGGATCCAGGACCACCACCATTCCTGTGTCACGGCGGGTCCGGATGAGTCGTCCAAAGCCCTGGCGAAACTTTAAAACTGCTTCGGGCAATTGATAGTCCGCAAACGGATTTCCGCCCATCGATTTGATCGCATCGAGTCGAGCTTCGATTTGAGGATGGTCAGGGACAGAAAAAGGCAGTTTCGTGATGATCACGTTGCTCAGCGATTTGCCTGGGACATCGACGCCTTGCCAAAAACTATCGGTGCCAAACAAGACACCGCGTGAATCACGGCGGAAAGCGTCCAGTAGTTGCGTGCGATTCTGGCTGGCCGCTTGGCTGTACAGCTGCATCTTTTGCGTGGCCAGCCAAGGGGCGAGGGCAGCAGCGCAGCGTTTCAAGAGATCGTAACTAGTGAACAGCACGAAGGCATGTCCATCAGACTCGGTGACATATTTCTTGATCTGATCCGGTAACGCTTTTTCAAACGCTTCACGCTGGCTCGATGGATCCGGCAACTTTGTTTCCAAAACCAACTTGGCTTGGCGCTGGTAATCAAAGGGGCTGCCGACCCGCAGCGACATCCCGCCCGACAAGCCGATTCGGGAGCGATAGAAAGAGAACTTGTCGTCTGTTCCTGTTGCTAACGTAGCGCTGGTCATAACGACTGATCGAATCGTCTTGCTCTGAAACAGTTCCTGCCGTAGCGTTTGGCCGACATCAATCGGCGAAGCCGCCAGTGCGATACGATCAAGGCCTCGTCGCGAACCGCTCCGTTCCAGCCAGTAAACCGCATCGTCGAGATCGTGTGTTAGCCACTGTCGTAATCCGCCGGCCAAAGCCAGCATGCGATCGTGCGCGGAATCGAAATCTAAGCGGTCGGCCTCGGTGTCTTGCGCAGCAGCTTGTTGTTTAAGCGCCATTGCCAATTTTTCCATCGGCTTGCTCAGTTCATTGGCCACCACATTGCTTTCGAGGACACGACCGTTGCGGGGGCCACGGTCTGTCATCCAATCGAGCAGATCTGCAAACAGGTTGGTCGCCGCAAATCGACACTGGTCGACTTGCTGCTGCAGTCCACGCAGCTGTTTGTCAACCAAAAGACCTTTCTGCGTTCTGTCGTTGTACAAACGATTGAACAGATAATCGAATTGACCATTGGTCAAGCGGATTCCGAGGTGGTCACCGGCGACCGATTCCAGGGTATGGCACTCATCCAGGATCGCGGCATCATAATCAGGGATCAGCGAAACGCCTTGCCGCCGCAACGCCAGGTCGGTGAAGAAGAGGGCATGGTTGACCACCAAGATTTGGGCACCCATCGCTCGCCGTCGGGCGCGAAAGTAAAAGCAGTCCTTGTGGTGTTTGCAGGAACGACGGAGGCAATTACCGGTGTCACTGACGACTTCATCCCAAACCGTCGCTTCAGGCCGCATCGGAAGTGAAGACAGGGACCCGTCCGCGGTGTCGGATGACCAGTTCTTGATTTGACGAAGCTGTGAAAGTTGCTCGTCGGTACTCATCAGCGTCGTTGCCTTGCTGATCGCTCGATTCATTCGCCGCAGCGAAAGATAGTTTCCGCGTCCTTTGACCAGTACCGCCGAAAATTCCAGTGGGATCACGCTGTTCAACAGCGGAATATCTTTGGAAATCAGTTGTTCCTGCAGACTGATTGTGTGGGTCGAAATCACGATCCGTCGCGACCGTTCCGGTTTTTCGCTATCGCTGTCTTTACTGGGAGCCTGATCGGCTGTGGCATACAAGATGGCGGGAACCAGGTACGCAAAGCTCTTGCCCGTTCCCGTGCCAGCTTCGGCAATCAAATGCTGGTTGTCCCACAACGCTTGGTCGACCCCACGCGCCATCTCTAGCTGCTGTTGGCGGGGTTCGTAGTTGTCCAGGCGTCGCGCAATTCGTCCTTCCGGGCCAAGGATCGAATCGACTGATAGCACTTCGTTCACAAAGGATCCTGATGGTTCTGCGTTTCACAGCCCGATAAGGTAGCGGTTTGTGTGGTAAAGGAAAAATCCCCCTTTCGAATCAACTCGGACAAAATCGGTCTGGGAGCTCGCCGAAACAAAGCTGATCTCGTCGATTCTGAGGCGGCCTTCGCGAGCTGCCGGAGGATCGAAGTCGGACGGAAGCGATGTCAGGCTGGGGGGCCTGCCTGATCTGTCCCGCTGCTGTCGCTGACCCGATGGGGTGCTGGATAATTCTGGTTGGGCAATCTTGGTCACTCCCGTAGGCTCGGCCACGTGCTGCCCAATTATTCCCGGTGCCTGCCCTGCCCTCTTGTTGTTTGTGGCCCTGTTGCTTGGGGCCCTGTTGCTTGGGGCCCTGTGGCGATCTGCTGGCTTTGGGTGGGTGTCGTCGGTCAGAAGTTGATTCCGAATACCAAGATCAATGGCCGAGGCTAGAATACCGGCACATGAGTACTTTGCAGCTTTCTTGTCCGATCTGTGACAGCCGACTTCAGTTGCCAGTTGGGGCGGCAGGTCAGATGGCGCGATGTCCAGCCTGTGATGCAACCTTTTACGTGGCGGATGAATCGCTTGGCTCCGCGTCCCCGCCGGTCGTGGCAACGATCGACCCCGATTCTGAATCCAATTCGCTCGCTGCACCATTAAAGTCAGAATCGCTTGAACCGCCGCTGGCCAATCCTTATCAACCGGCGAGCCACTGCGAGCCGATTGCGGTCTTGGATGACGTCGAGATCATGTCGCGTTCGATTGAAGAGGTTGTGTCACGAACTTGGAAGATTTTCCGGGCGCGATATGGGCAGTTGATTTTGGCCTTCTTTTTGGCGGCATTGATCGGTGGCACCGCCCTGTTGGCGATGTGCGCCATGCTGTACACGATCGAGCAATGGGCGGAAGAAATCGTATTCAATCTCGTCGTATTGGTCTGCTTGGTGTTCGGCGGCCTGCTTGCTAGTTACCTTGCCGTCGGGCTGGCTCGTAACGCGATCGCGGTGGCTCGCAATGATCCGTCACCACTGCGGGAGTTGCTGCCACCTCCGCAGTTGGTTATTCGATTCATTGTGAGCGGAGCTGTGTTTGGAATCGTCATTGCTGTCGCGGTGGGGAGTTTGTCCGCGATGTTATGGATGGTTGCCCGACCTTTTGGTGGCGATGGACTTGCCCTCATTCTGCTGGTGGTCAGCGCCCTCGGGGGAACCGCATTGTCCGTGGTTTCCGCTTGGCTGTTGTGGCCCTGGTTCTTTCTCGTAAGCGATGGAAAAACGACGGCGCTGGGAGCCATTCGATTCGCTGGGACGCTGACCCTGCACAATAAACAGACTTCGGTCCTGTTGGTGGTGGTCGCCTTTGTGCTTGCGACCACGGGCGCCTCGGCGTTCAACCTCGGCCTGCTCATTACTCAACCGTTCACCCATCTCCTGTTTGCCGTCGCATTTTTGCAAATGACCAATCAAGCATTTGACACTGGCGAATTTGATCAAGGCCAGTTCCCTCAGGATTGAGCGCGTCTCAGGATCGGCCGCAGTCTCAGGATCGGCCGCAGTCTTTGGCGATTTGGTAGATCTCGTATGCGTCCAAAACTTGATCGTTGGATTCGAAAAGTTGTTTGATCGCAGCGCGGTGTGTTTTCATCTTCAGTCCGCCGACGCCGATCGCACCGTAGGCAACACCATTGCCCAAGGGGACTGCTTTGTCGGTGACCGAAACGCCGCCGATTCCTGCCGGGGGAACGGCATTCAAATCGATTGCCACCTTCAAGGATTCGATACCTGCGATGGTTTGTTCTTTGACCAATTCGAATCCAGCAGCGGCACAGCCGATGACGATCTGGGCGCCATCGAGCACGTCGGTGCCGATCCGATTGCCAATCGCGGCCGCTGTCAGCTTTCCGGTTTCGACTTTGTTGGCGATTTCTTTGCAAGCGACTTCGGCTCGCTGCTTGGAACGACTGGTCAGTGTGACATCCGCTCCGTCGCTTGCCATCAGTTGAGCGACGCGGCGACCGACTGGCCCGGTTCCGCCCAGCACTACAGCTTTCGCGCCGTTCAGATCGATGTGGCGGCTGGCCGCGACCACGGCCGCGGAGGCTGTGGTGTTGCACCCGTTGGCGTCCAGCATGAGGGAGACGCGAACGGGCCCAAAGAATGCATCTTTGCATGCGGCTAGCAAGCGTTCGGCGACCATCACATCGGAACCCCCGATGAAGATCGCGGTATGCCGTAGGTCATCGCCGCCTCGAGTAAACATCGCGCCATGCACCAATGGCTCAACACTCGTGACTTGCACTCCGCCATAGCGAAGCATGTGATCGACCCCCGCATCAATTGCGACGACGGAGTCGAAGGAACTTGGTTGAAGATCGCTATCCAGTTGGATCAGGATTCGGCTCGTCATTCGCTATCCGTTGGAGAGACCGCAGGCGGGTCACGGGAGACATGCGGGATCGGCGCAGGCCGCCGGTCCCACATGGATGATGCAAATTGAAACAGAGCGGTCCCAAGTTTCCCGGACCATTGCCCGGGATTAGCTTGTTGACAGCCGGTCAGCTGTTGACCTTTGCTTAGAAGCCCTTGAAAGGGTGTGCTGCGGAATCTTTCTTGGCGAGCATTTCGTCGGCTGACGGCTTGCTGCCCATTGCAGCTGCGAGCGACTGCTTTACCGCTTCGTAGTTGTACTCGTAGATCTTCTTGTCATCCTCAGCAGCTGGATGAATGAAGACGCCACAGACACAAACGAGTTCTTCGGTTTGGTCCTTTGGAATGATCCCCTCGCCAACGGCGTCAGCGACAGCTTTGGCAACCGCAGCTTGGGCAGGCCCAAACATCTGGACACACTGCTTCATTCCCTTGATTGTTACCTTTGTGATCATCACGGTCGAAGGTTTGACCGCGACGTTCGGCTCGAGGACGGCCAACAGGTTGGTGTGGCCTTCGCTCTGTGTTGAAAGTGCATTTGCGAATGCGACGCCGACAGGCCCGTCCTTGCTGCCGATCATTAA
>JAQWPZ010000308.1 GCA_029245125.1 Rubripirellula sp. | reverse complement strand
CAAACCTTGGTCCAACTTCGCCAAAAAGTTGGGAATCTCCTCTGGATCATCCTGTAAGTCAGCATCCATCGTGAAAACAATTTCGCCTCGACAAGCCGAGAATCCAGCTTGCAAGGCAGCCGCCTTGCCAAAGTTTCGACGAAATCGAATCCCTTCAGTTTGTGGATCGCTGGCGGAAATTTCCGCAATGGTTTGCCAGGTCTGATCGGTCGAACCGTCATCGACGAAGATAATTTGTGGAACAACTCCCTGCCGTTCGCAGACCTGGGTGATTTGGTCGTGCAATCGCGTGAGAGTCTCCTGCTCGTCCATCGCAGGGATGACAAAGGACAATTCCGGCGGTGACGTGACGTTGGACAAAAGAAACCGCCAAAGCAAGTGAAACAAGGGACATTCCGACGATCGACCCCAGGCTGGGCGACGATCGACCCCAGGCTGAGCGACCAGGAGTCGCGGCCAGTATAAGCGAAAAGTACGATCGCTCGGTCAGCCACGTTAAAAGCGTCAGCTTCCCCACCAGACCCACGGAGCAAAAGCAAACCCCAAGCTGGTCTCTTCGCTGCAACGCCCCCGTTTTTAACCGTCACCCAACCTAGGCGATGTCGACTGGCAAGGTGATGTCGACTGGCAAGGCAATGACGACATGGCAAGGCGATGACGACATGGCAGGGTGATGACGACCGCGAATTTCGAGCCGGATTTTGCACAGCCACTACACGATCGTCTATAAACCTGCCTATGAATACATCACCCTCACCTGCGCGGCAGTTCAATTCCCGACTGGGATTGATTCTGTTCGCGATCTACTTGGCTCTTTATCTCGGGTTCGTTTTCATCAACGCTTTTGCAGCGGACTGGATGGAAAAGATTGTTTTGGCAGGCTTGAACCTGGCAATCGTCTACGGATTCGCATTGATTGTGATCGCCCTGCTGCTAGCTGGTATCTACGGATTACTGTGCCGAGCCGAACCGGGCGAAGCAGACACGAGTAATAAGCAGGAGAGCGGACAATGATTTACGATCCTTCTTGGACCGCGGTGCTGGTCTTTTTATCGTTCGTGGTTGGGACTGTCGGACTCAGCTTTTTCCTAGGACGTCGCGCGAAGTCGTCCGAAGGCTACTTTGCCGCTCATGGCCAGATCCCCTGGGTCGTCAACGGGGTTGCCTTTGCCGGGGACTACCTATCGGCTGCATCGTTTCTCGGTATCTGCGGAATGATCGCAGCTTACGGTTACGACGGCTTCCTGTACTCCATCGGGTTCTTGGCTGGCTGGATCGTGGCCTTGTTTGTGATCGCCGAACCGATGAAACGATTGGGGCGATTCACGTTTGCCGATGCGCTCGACTCTCAATTTAACTCGCGCGGCATCAAAGGTGCGGCTGGCATCAGCACGTTGGTCGTCAGCGTCTTTTATCTGATCCCACAAATGGTCGGTGCCGGTTCGCTAATTCAACCGTTACTCGGTTACCCGCACTGGGTGGGCGTTGTCATGGTTGGCGTCGTCGTCATCACGATTGTGGTGACTGCCGGAATGGTTTCCACCACCTGGGTGCAGTTCCTGAAAGGTTCGTTGCTGGTCATCTTCAGTTTCGTGCTGGTGATCATGCTGCTGCAACGTGGTTTCAGCACGAACGACACCGCTTTTGAAACGATCGGTCCGATCGCCGCTAAACAGCTCGACGGCGAGCAAATCAGTGGGCGGAAAGTCCTTCCGGCCGATGACGGCTGGAGCCCGCCGCCCGCCGAAATCAAAATCACGGCTTCATCCACCACGGCGACCGTGACCCAGCCTTCGCATGGTTACGCCAACCGTGACGTCGTGAAAATCCAAGGTGCTACCGAACCGTCTTACAATGGCAATTGGACCATCAGCAACGTCACTGACGATACTTATGATTACACGATGTTGACGGAGCAAGAGTCACCTGCCACCGGCAATCCACTCGCATCGAAAATCCTTTACATTCGTTTGGCCAGCGTCGACCAAGCTGGTTACGACATCTTTCGCGTCGCCTCGATCGAGGGCTCAGACAACGTGCTGATGCGTGAAGGTCAAACGGTCTCCGGAGCGGGCGACAGCAAGATGATCAATGGAGCTCCCAACGGAACGGGCCCCGACCAACGCCAACTGCAACCGATCGGCTACCTTTCCAAACTCCCCGATGGACAGACCGAAACCGGGCCCGTCGGTCCAATCTCTTTCTTCACCACGCTCAATGACAGCGAGGTCATGCTGTGGGGCAACGACAGGATACTTCACTCCGACGACACCACCACGACGGTTTACTACCAAAAACCGACCGAGGGAAAGCAAATCTTGCGACCGGGTGAGCACCCGAAATTCAAAGGCATCCGCAGTGGCAAGTCGACCGACCGATTGAATTTCCTATCACTGATGCTGGCGTTGTTCTGCGGAACCGCCTCGCTGCCGCATATCCTGATTCGTTACTACACCGTCAAAGATGGTGCTGCGGCCCGTAAAAGCACGATTGTTGGAATTGCGACGATCGGATTCTTTTACATTCTGACGCTGTACCTGGGGCTCGGTGCGATGACGAGCGGTGCACTCGATTTAACCGATTTCAACATGGCGGCCCCCTTGCTGGCCAACAGCATCCGCGGCTGGTTGTTCGCTGTGATTTCGGCGATCGCGTTCACCACCGTCTTGGGAACTGTCAGTGGACTGATCCTCGCCAGTAGTGGTGCAGTGGCCCACGACCTGCTCGACGGAGTATTTGGCGTCAAGTTAAGCGGCCCCAAGCAGGTCCGAGTCGCCAAAATCGCAGCGGTGATCGTCGGCGGTATCGCGATCGTGCTGGGTATCCTGTTCAAAGAAATGAACGTTGGCTACCTCGTCGGTTGGGCCTTCAGCGTCGCCGCCAGTGCGAACCTGCCTGCCCTCGTCATGCTGCTGTTCTGGAAGGGCACGACCAAACAAGGCATCGTCGCCAGTATCTTGGTCGGAATGATCAGCTCGCTCGGTTGGATCCTGCTATCGGCAGACACCTACAAATCGGTTTATGGCATCGACCCGGCAAACGCGATCGCACCTTTCAGTCAGCCGGGAATCGTGACCATTCCGCTAGCATTCCTGACCCTCGTGGTGGTCTCGTTGATGACACGAAAATCAGCTGAAGCTTGATTTGCTTGATAAATTGTGGGCCTGATGACTCAAATAACTTTGGGCATCGGCCCATTTCTGGTCGTGAACGCTCCTATTTTGTCGTGCCAACACTATTTGCTAGCGTGATAAATAAATCTGACTTGGCCTGAAATCACAGGATTCGTTAAACTCCCGGGCCACAGCAGCCGACCCACCGCGCGTTTCGGGATGAAGCGACACGGCTGCCATGACCGCAGGGAGGGATCCAATGCCAGGCGAGTCGTTCCGATTTATTCATGCTGGTGACTTCCATTTGGAAGCGCCCTTAGGCGATCTCGACACCTTGCCGCCGCATCTTCGCGACGCAATGGCGACCGCTCCACAGCGGGCGGCGGAGACTGTTTTACAAGCAGGCTTGGCAGACAATATCGATTTCGTCGTCCTCAGCGGAGACTTGATCAGCCCTCCTTCGGCCGGCCCTCATGGCATGTCGATGTTGTTGGATCAATTTGATCAGCTGCATGCGAAACAAACCCCCGTATTTTGGGCTGCTGGTTTGGCGGACGATCCACAACGGTGGCCAGAATCGGTCCCCTTACCTCCCAATGTCACGCTGTTCCCCAAGGACCGAACGGTCAGCGTGCCAGTGGAGCGAGCCGGAAGAACGATCTGCCGGGTTGTCGGGCGCAGTACCGATGGACGCTCCACGCTTCATATCCCAAGTTACGATGTCGAACCGACCGACGAGTACACCGTCGCGGTTGGCTATGGTGAAACCAATCACGCTTCGTTGGCTGAAGCTCGTTTCGACTATTGGGCACTCGGCGGCCGGCACAATCGAAGCGAAATAGAAGGGGCTGCGTCGGGCGGAGCGTTGTACTGCGGATCACCTCAAGGCCGATGCCTGAAAGAATCAGGTCCGCACGGCTATTCAACCGTCGATGTCGATGCCGATGGCACCACTCGCATTCACGAAATTGAATGCGACAGTTTTCGATACTATCAGGTTGAAATCAATGCTGCAGAAATCGCAGCCGTTGGTGGGATTCGCAATCTTCTCGGGGAACGTATCGGACGCTTGCAACATGAGGGTGGCGGTCGTCATTTGCTGATCGGCTGGGACATTTCGATCTCGAGCGGCGAAACCTTGCAATCGATTGGCGATTCCGAAGAGTTACTCGGATGGCTGCGACGTGAGTATGGCCACGGTTCGCCTGCCGCATGGACCGCGGACTTATTGGTCCGACCACCAAATCAATATCCCCAACAGTGGGAAGAAGAAGACACGATCCTGGGCGACTTCCTGCGGGCTGCTAAGAAGCATCGTTCCAGCGAGGGTCGTGATTTAAATCTATTGCCCTTCACCGAAGAGCAACAACTGGCAACGACCACAGCTTCGTTGCTGGCCGAGGTTCGGTCCTCCACTCGAATGGAAGTCCTGGACCAGGCTACTTTGCTGGGTGTCGAGTTGCTCCGTGGCGGAAAGCCGAATGTGGTGCAGAAATCATGAAAGTCAAAGACATTCAAATCGACGGTTTCGGTGTTTGGACCGGACTGTCCGTTGATTCGCTGCCGGATAGCATGACGCTGTTCTACGGCCCCAACGAGGCTGGCAAAACAACGTTGATGCAGTTTCTGCGGGCGATGCTTTACGGCTTCACTGCCGATCGCCGCGAAAAATATCTTCCACCATTGCATGGGGGCACTCCAGGCGGAGCGATCCGTGTCACCGGACCGGGTGGTGGCTACGAAATCCGACGCCACAGCCAATTGACCGACACCGGTGTTACCGGGCAACTGGCCGTTACCGGCCAAGACGGGTTGAGCCAAGGGCAACATCGACTCAGCAGCCTGCTGGGCCAGATCGATGAACCGATTTTCACCAATGTCTTCGCAATTGGCATCCGCGAGCTTCAAGAACTCAGCGCGCTCGATGGAACCGCCGCTGCCGACGAACTCTACAAATTATCCAGCGGACTCGATCGCGTTTCACTGGTCGACGTGCTGCGCAATTTACGTGACGGTCGCCGATCCGTAGTTGGCTCGCAGGTCAACGAGGAATCGAACGATGCGAAAGAATTAATCGAGATGATCCGCCGCCGCGAAGGACTTCGCGATGAAGTGGAAAACCTGACTCGCGGTGGCCGACGCTGGAGCGAACTGGCCCTGCAGCGACGAACACAAGGCCAGGAAATCGAACAACTCACCGAGCGCATGGCAACGCTTGAGCGTGAATCACGAACGGTAGAAGTCGCCACCAACGTCTATCAAACTTGGCGTCAGCGAGATGACGTCACCGCTGAGATTGCAGAACTTGAAGAAGACAATGAACTGCCTGACGACGCACCGAGCCAATTGGTGCAGATCGAAGCGACCATGAATGAGCGGCAACAAAAGCTCGAAGAGGTCAAGCAGAAGCGGCGGGCGATCCGCGATAAGGCCAAACAACTCCCAGTCAGCAGGCGGTTGGTCGAACTGCAAGGTCGGATTGAAGCTGCCGGTGAGCAGGCCACTTGGGTCGAAGCAATTGAGGAACAGATCGAGCGATTAGACCAGCAGATCGAAAAGGCCGAAAAACAACTTGAGATCGACGCCGAACGACTCGGCATGGACGAAGATGATCGACTAGCGTTGACCGAAGGCGACCTATCGCAACTTCCCGATCTCTCCAAGCAAGCTCTCAGCGCGTTATCCGTTCCGGCCAAACAAGTTAAAGAACAAACCTTTTTGCTGAAACAATCACGCAACGAGGCGACTGACCACAAGGCTCGCGCTGACAAACTCAAGGGGGCATTGGAAGAAGTCCTGGTGCGTGCCAGCGCCAGCGACCTGCAGCAAGCGATTCGGCACCAGACCGAGATTTTGACCACGCTACGGCATCGCGCTCAACTCAGCGAACATTTGGCAAAGCTGAAACGCCATTACAGAGATCTTGAAAAAGAAACGGTTGAACTCACGACGGCCGAGGTGTTACCTGTCGACCGCTTGGTGCTGCTCGCCGTGCCATTCGTATTTGGCGGACTAAGCCTGATTTACGGACTCTCACATGTGTTCGGATTTGATTGGCTCGTCTCCGACCCCGACCCGACATGGGGCATGTTATGCATTCTATTCGGCGTCATGAGTTTGTTCACTTACTACTTCGGCCGCGAGAATGGGCAACGCACTACCTCCGCTGAACGAGACGATTGCGAACGTCAAATCGACGCACTTCGTCGCCAGATCCGCGAAATTGAATCCGAACGCAACGAGGTCGATTCAACACTCCCTACCAGCAATGAATCACTCGACATTCGCATCCGCGAAACTGAAATGCTGCTGGCGGAACTCGAAACAACGCTACCGACCTACCACAATCACGAAGCCGCCTTGCAATCGTATCGCACGGCCAGAGAACGGGCTGCCAAGGCAGCCGAAAGATTAAAGCAAGCACGGCAGAATTGGTCATCCGAACTCGAACAACTCGGCCTGAGCAATTCTCTTTCGCCCTCCAGTGTCCGTACACTCAGCGATGGCTACGCGACTCTGCAAGCCAGTCGCGAAAGATTAGATGAATTAGTCGCAGAGAAGAACCAACGGCGTCGTGAACGACAAACAATCGCAAAGCGAATCGAAAGCCTCTACTTGGAAGCACTCGAGGTCGAGGAATCGAACGAGCGAGATAATTCAGACGACGCCGACGTCGATTTCACCGAACAATCTTCGTCGTCAAAACGCTTCAAGCGACGCATCGGACCGCTGGATCAGCTGAATCATCTTCATGAAGAAATTTCGCGACAGCAACACTGGATCAAACGGCGTCGTGAACTGAAAGAACAAGACCAGCAACTGAAACGCCAACAATCGGCTCATCATCGGTCGATCGAACGGTGCGAACAACAGCGACGGGCCTTGTGGGCCAAGTGCGGTGTCGCAACTGCTGAACAGTTCTACGAAATGATCGACAACAACGCGAAACTGTCAGAAAGAAAAAGAAAACACGACGAACTGGACAAACAGGTTCGCTCCATCATCGGTGCGAACAATGACTACGATCAGGTTGCACATGAAATTGAAGGTGCCAACGAAGTCGATCTGGAAAAACGCTGGGATACGATTACGACCCGAATCGGAGAAACGGAATCTCGAGTCGCCCAACTGCGAACACAACAGGGTGAATTAGCCCAAGAGATGAAACACCTTGCTGATGACTCGCGGCTCACCGTCGCACAACTTGAACTTGGTTGTGTGCAACGGCGAATCGAAGCCGCCTGTCGGCGATGGCAAACACTCTCGATGGCAAGCAGCCTGTTGGAAGACGTCTGCGGGACCTTTGAACGAGAACGACAACCCGAAACACTGCGGGAAGCATCCAGTTTCTTGGCCCAGCTTACCGACAACAAATACACGCGAATCTGGACCCCGCTGGGCACCAACCGCTTGATGATTGACGACAGCAACGAGAATGCACTGTCACTGCATCTCCTCAGTCGTGGCACCAAAGAGGCTGTTTTCATCGCACTGCGATTGGCCTTGGCGGCTGCCTACGCACGCCGAGGAGTCATGCTGCCCTTGGTGCTCGACGATGTACTCGTCAATTTCGACCATGACCGCGCAGCAAACGCCGCCAAAACACTGAAAACCTTCGCTGAATTAGGACATCAAGTGATGATGTTCACATGCCATCAGCATATCGTCGATATCTTCCAGCAAATTGGCGTGGAAGTGCGAGCCATGCCCCCACAGGGTGAACCGGGTCGCGCGGTGGTCATGGAACCAGTCGAATACCTCGAGGAAGAGCAAGAATACGAAGAAGAGATCGAGTACGAGGAAGAGGAAGAAGAAGTTGAATTGGAATTGGAAGAAGAACCAGTCTTAGTCGAAGAACCAATCCCAGCAGTCGAGGTCGTGGTCGAACGGGAACCTGAACCGGAACCTGTCGAAATGACGGAACCGGATCCCGATCCAGAACCGATCGTCGAACCCAAACCAAGGCCCGTACGAAAACAACGCCGACGCGAACCAGAACGCGTCAAGGTAACGTTCACACCACCAGCGCCGCCGGTCGATCCTGATCCCGCACCCGGAATCGACTGGGCTTGGTTCGAACGGGAACCGGCACAGCGGATCAGCGAAGTCGAAGATGCACTTGCCGAACTCGACAATTCGTACACCGAACAGGAAATCCCGAATCAGAACGATCCCATTCCCGAAGATGTTTGGAATCGAAACCCATCCTGGTGGAGCGAGGAAGTCCATCCGCGGCGTGTTTGATACCCCTTCCGATTGATCGACGGGTAAATAACTGTCGGCAAACTTGCGGATCGGTATCAGACGATCCAGCAAACCAGCACCACAAGGAATCGTTCTCTTCTCTTTTCTTTTCTCTCTTCTTCTCGTGGAGAATCTGGCATGTTGCATTTTCTGTTCCGGGTTTTGTCTCGCCTCAAGCAAACCCCCACGCCTTCCGACGTCGTTTTACGCGCTCATATTGATGCGACCCCCGAAAGTGCTCGCAGCAAACCGGCAATGATCGAATCGAGCCACGCACCGCCTTCACCCCAACTCTCGCCGGCCCCACTGGGTGTGACGCATCGGCAACGCCTTTTGAGTATGCGACTCGAGCACACAAAACTTTGCAGCCCACACCGAGCCCAACGCTTAAAGAGTCTCGGTGTTTTTTCGGCGGGCGACCTCTCCAACAGTGATCTCGAAAAACTTGCCGCACACTTCGGCGCGTCGAAAAAAGCATTGCGAATGTTAGTGCAGTACCGCCGCGCTATTCGGTTCGCAGCAGCAGTTCCAGGGATGATGCCACGTGATGCGATGTTGTTGATCAGCATTCATCGCCGCAGCGTGCGAGGTTTGGCTTGTGAATCCGCGGCGGCCCTTCACCGCGATTTAGAACGCTTCGCTGAAAGTACGCAGGGGCAAATTCAGTTGCGTGGTCGGCGAATCCCGAGCACTCGT
>JAQWPZ010000310.1 GCA_029245125.1 Rubripirellula sp. | reverse complement strand
TATGCCTTGCCCAGCGTTCCACCGCCGTACCCTTCGATTCGTCTTGGAAGATCGCGAGGAATTCCGCGGCCGACATAAAAGAAGGGGGGTAACGCGTCGGTTTGCCCACGATGTTTGGCAACGATCGATCCGAAGTTTGGTTGGATGGGACCAGCGTTTTCCTCATATCCAGTCAGTCCAACCGTTCCAGCGCCAGGATGTCCTCCATTACTGGTTTGCATCGACCGGATCACCGAAAACTTGTCACTGCGAGCAGCCATTCTTGGCAGCAATTCGGTGAACCGCATGCCTGGCGTTCTTGTCGCGATCGTACCGAACGGACCGCGGTATTCCATTGGCGCCTCTGGTTTCGGATCAACCATGTCGATGTGACTGGGGCCTCCCCAAAGCCACAGCAACAAGACCGATTTGGCCTTGGCTCGGCTCCGTGCTTCCTCCACTGCGGCTAGCGAAGGCAATCCGCATCCCAAGGCCAAAGGGACACTCGCTGCGGTCTTCACGAATCCTCGACGCCCAATGCCATTACAGGTTTGGGCTTTGAATCGGCCGAACTCTAACACGAGGGTTCCCTTTCATCGGTGGGGGCGGGAAAATGCAGGCGGGTTTGCTCCATTACAACGTTTGCCAAAGCTGTTTTCAACACGATTTGCCGCGATGAGGGGTGACTTTCAATTTCTTTTTAGAGTTCGCGGTTTTCCAGGCCCCAGCGAGGGCGTGTTTCGGGGTACTCGCAGGTGAAAACAGGGCCGCATGCACGAATGCAAAAAATACGGGTGGAACTCACGCAGGTAGATTTTTCGGTCGCTGACTAAGGCTGTCCGTGGACATCAAACGCTGAGATCGATGTTTGCAAGAAAGGAAACCTTGGCGAGGGAGCGAACATTCGCGAGGGAGCGTGGAAAAATCCAAGAAGTGAAACGATCAAGAGCAAAGTGACAACCTGATTTGATCGTACCACCATCCGATGGTTTGCAACCAACGGTTGACTCAGGAGGCGGCGATGGCTTGGAAAGCCGGTTGTCATCGCGGGATTGAAACCAAACGAATTGGAATATTTCCCACTCTGCTAGGCTCGGATCGCTTGATCGGCAAGGGCTGTGCTGCGAATCGTGCAGGGTCGCTGCTTTCCTGCTACCGTGTGCTTTAAGCCTTGAATCGAGCACTCATTGAGGACCGGTGATGCCGAGGAACTCGGGTTTATGTTGTTGCTTTCGCATCCTCTCGCTTGGTCCCGGAGATCCTTCAATGAATCATAAGGCGTTGTTCGCATGTCTATTCTTTGTTTGGTTGCTACATCCATTGCAAGGCAATGAGCCGCAGAATGTTTGGCCCGATTTGGCACCGGGTGAAACGACACGTTTGACGGGAACCACACAGCCGCGAAGAGCTGGTGAAAACCCTCCGGTCACGCGAGTTGAGAAAATCAGTCAGCCAACCTACACGGTCCATCTTGCACCGGAACCAAATGGGGCGGCGGTCGTAATTTTACCCGGCGGCGGTTTTGGGAAAGTGGTTCCCGATATGGAGGGTACCGAGGCGGCGGATTGGTTGAATAAGCATGGTGTCTCAGCGTTTGTGGTCAGCTATCGAACCAAGCAGGGAAGGGGAGACCCCGGTTGGAAACGTCCGTTGCAGGATGCCCAACGCATGTTGGCGTTGGTACGGAGTCGGGCTGGTGAATGGGGACTAAAGCAAAATCAAATCGGCCTGCTCGGCTTTTCGGCCGGTGGTCAAGTTGCGGTCCGCTTACTCTGTGCCGACGGTCGACTTGCCTATGATTCAATCGATGCGGTTGATCAGGTCTCTCATCGACCTGATTTTGCGATCCTGGTTTATCCCTGGAACCTCTATGACGCGAAGAATGATGACTTTGTCGACGGCTTAACGGTTCCCGAAAATTGTCCTTCGACCTATTTGGTCCATACGGATGACGATGGTTCAACGTCGCTGGGAGCAGTCTTGTTCTACACACAGCTCAAGAAGCTGGGGATTCCCAGCGAACTGCACGTTTATGGCAACGGTGGGCATGGTTATGGGCTGCGTCAGATCAAAGGATCCGAAATTTCGTCTTGGCCGGGTCATGCAGCGCATTGGTTGAACCGCTGGCTAAAAAGCCAATGAGTGAATTGAGTGAATCGTTGTGTTGGTCGAACGGTGATTCGCGACTCAGCAAACAGGTTCAAGTCATGAGCAAGGATTGTTGCGAACCAAGCTGAACACTTGATCAAGCGGGTGATTCACTCGGCGTCACTTTTTTCTAAATCAATGACGGCGCCTGATGGAAGCGGTTGCGGCGACGAGGTCGGTCCATGAATTTCTAACAGGGCCGGACCATTGGGTTGATCAACGAATTGCACCCGGTCAATTGCCATTTGCCGCGGCTCCGTTTGTGTCAAATCAAAGTGGCGGTGGTAGACGATGAAGAGTTCCTTTTCATCGGGTGAAGTCGTAAACCCGTGATGGGCGGTCCCATGGGCATAGGCGGTTGATTTCATGACGGGGTTGTACGGGTGCTTTGTCCAGGGGCCGAGCGGGTGCTCCGCGGTGGCGTAGCCAACGGCATACTGGGGGCTCTCAAAATGACTTCCTGAATAGGTCAAGTAGTAAATGTCGCCGTGCTTTAGCATCGCAGGACCCTCGGCGATGTGGCCGCGGTGGCTTTCCCAGGGTTGATCTGGTTTGATCATTCGTCGCAATGTTTTGGGCTTGATCGTGACCATGTCGTCGTTCAGTTCACCGCCCCAAATCTCATTGCTTTGATTGAAGTGAACGTAATAAAAGTAGTATTTCGAGTTGTCATCCTTGAAGACGTGGGCGTCGATTCGAATTGTCGCTGGCTCGATAGGCGAATCCCCGATCTGCTCGAACGGGCCTGAGGGATGCGACGCTTTCGCGACACAGATGCGTTCATCTACCGCATAGTAGAGGTAGAAAGTATCTCCACGTTGGATAATATCGGGTGCCCAGAAACGCGATTCTCCCCAACTTTTTTGGCGGGTGATCGCGAACCCTTGATCTTTCCACTCAGCGAGGTTGTTGGATGTGTAGAGGCGGATTCCTCGCGGCATCGTTGGGTGGTCCGGCGTATAGGTGCAAAAGGCGTAATACGTTCCCTCGAACAGTAGAACACCCGGGTCCGCACAGGCCGTTTGGACGGGATTGGTATAGGAGGCATGGGAGGTGAGTGGCGGACTGTTTCGAATTTCGAGGTTTCGAAATTCAGCTTCAGTGCCCATGGTTCGTAATCCGATTCCACCCGTTTTGAATCGCTCATCGATCCCATCAAATTTTGGAAAGCGTTTCACCTGAACAGCGATGGGAACTTGGTCGATCCATGCCTGGATTTGGTTGCCGCGAACCAGTAAACGCAGGCTGAACCACTGGTTGGCCGGGACCTCGAGCGGGCGGTTTGCAATGGCTCGCCAATTGCCATCCGAGGCTCCCCAGATCACATTTTCGTGGCTTGCGTGGATTCCAACATAGTAGCCGTTGTATTGGTCAACTCCCTGTCCCGGTTCGGAAACACGAAAGATGACGCCTGCCTGAGAATTTTTGCCTGCTCGCACTTCAACGGTCAGCTCAAAGTCGTTGCGTTGCACGCCCTTGATCAACGCTTTAGCTGGCTGGCCATCTTTCACCGACAGAACACCTGCTTTCGTCTGCCAGCTGCCGCCCCACGCTTGCCAATCTGAGATGATTTCGGAATCAACTCGGGAGGCAAAGGAAAACACGGATGGCGCGATTTTCGTGACTTCGTCGGCTCGCGCCCGAACACGGTCAGCCAGCATCAATCCAAAGAGCAAACAGATACCAATCAACCATTTGGCTGAGACAAGCCGATCACCGGTTCTGGTTGACGATGTGCGGCTAGGGATGAAGTTGCTGGCGACGGGCAGTTCTTGTTGGGAGTAGCTCATCAAATTCTCCGAATGAGTGAACACCGACATCGGGTCAATTTGCTTGGATGGAGGCAGACTCGATGAGCCGTTGTCGCTGGGGCCCATGCGTTAGCGGTACGGCAGGAACCAGTTTAGCAGCGACCAGTTTAGCTGGAGCTGGCAGAGAATTCAGGCTGCGGGCGTTTTGAGAACGCCATCATGCCCGCGCCCGCCAAGACGAACAGCGTGGCAATGCCTAACCAGAGTGGCGGTAGGTGGGCTTGGTTGTCAAACCCAGATCCAAGGAACTCAAGCTTGTCCTGATAATAGAGGACCATGTTCAGTAGTCCATTGTGCACGAAGTGGATCAGCATCCCAGGTAGCACGCTGCCGGTTCGGTAGGCGACCCATCCAATGATCAAACCCATGAGCGTCGAAGGGATGAAGCGTTCGATGAGCAAGGTGTTGCCAGTTAAAACATGGAACAATCCGAACAGCAGCGCCGTGATCACGATCACGCGGGCGGGTGAAACCACTCGTTGAAGTGAGGAGAACAGGTATCCGCGAAAACAGAACTCTTCGATCACCGCCGGCGTCAAAGCGAAAGCTGCTACCAACACAACTGGTGATGCACTACGCATACGCTCGATGGCTTCTTTCGCCCGTTCCACTTGATCTTCACTCAGCCCGCCAATTCCCAGTCCGTCAGCAATCACGAATGCTTCGTGTGCGAATGCCCAGGAACCGAGCCCGAGTAGTAGGGCACCAACCCAAGCGGTCGGATGTGGAAGCCGAATCCGAAACGTCGTTTTGATCCGATTACGCTCTAGCCATGCGAGCGCGAACGGGACCAAGCCAAAGGTCAAGATCAGGGCCAATGCGTTGAGCAGCAATTGAACTTCGATCGGTACGACGTCCTTAATCTGCTGCAAAACGCGTATCAGACCATTGGAAACCAAAAAATAGATCGGGACCAGCATTGCCAGCATCATGGCGGCAGCCTGAACCGATGGAGCTTCGCTGAGCTGACGGGGGCGGCGTAACATGGAGCCAAATGTTTTTTCGCTTGTCCGTGTAACCGCATCACTGCCAAACAGTCGAGCCGCGATTGATAACGCTGCGGCCGCGTACGCGACCGTGCTGGCGACTGCTGCCATGGCTCCCATCGGGTCAACATCACCTGCCAACGTGTCGCGGGCTAAGAGAACAATATTGATCAACGGCAAGATTGCCATCGCACCTTGAAGGGTGGCTCCCGGCATCAGTGACAACATTGCGGGGGTCAGTGACAGCAGCATCACTGGAATGAGATAGGCTTGCGCTTCCTTGAACGACTTTGCGAAGCTTGTCAACGACAGCAGCAAGGCTGAGAAAAATCCGCTGAAGAGGACCAAGAGCATCAGGATCTGCAGGATCGCTAAGAATGGAAAAGCATCTACGCCGGTCAACATAGAAAGCAGACCACTGGCCCAAAGCGTCGAAAACATGGCTACTAAATTCGCGATAGCGGTCAGAAATGCGACCGCCACAACCGCCGCGTACTTTGCCAACAGGATGTAGCCTCTCGGCACCGGAGACGCCATCACAGATTCCATCGTCCCTCGCTCACGTTCCCCAGCCGTCAAATCAATTGCTGGATAAACGGCACCGGTGATTGTCATCAGGACAAGGACCAAAGGAACGATCGTCGCTAATAAGTCTCGGCTTTGTATCTCGCCTACATCGACGACCTCGATGCGTACCGGTTCTACATAATTCGGGGAAATTCGCTTGAGCACAAATTCGACACTTGCCAGACGAAGCCATTCCAATCTCTCGATTAATATCCTTCGGGCGTTTTGACTGTTGGCATCGCCCCGCTCGGCGATGAACTTGACGCTCGGGATCGGACCATCTAACTGATCAACTTGGATGCCGACGTCAATCGCGTCATTGCTCACTGCCTGCTCCAGCGTTTCGCTCGAGTCAGATTCGATGACAGTAACTTGGAATTTCGCCATCTCTCCACCGCTAGCGTCCAGAATCGCCTGGGGTGGCACACTGCGTGGATCGCTGAGCCATTGATCCAAACGGGCGGCTTCCGCATCGGTTGCTACGCAGACGGTGTATCCCTCCACGGTCTTACCAGACGCCAGTAAGAAACGGTTTAACGCCATGCTGAGGATCGGATAAACCAGCAGTGGCATTAGCAATAGTGTCACGATCGTGCGGCGATCGCGTAGCGTTTCCCGAAGCTCTTTTTGACACAGACGCCAAAGTCGTCCACGGAACCGTTGAGGGGACATTCCGATTAGCTCCGCAGCAATTCAATGAACATTTCTACTAAGTGCTCGCAACCGGTCGACTGTTGCAAATCCTGCAGCGTGCCGGTGTGGCACATTCTTCCCTCGTGCAACAAGCCAAAGCGGTCACATAATCGCTCGGCTTCGTCCAGCCGGTGCGTGCAAACCACAACCGCCTTGCCGACCTCGCGCAAGTGCCCGATGTATTCGAAAATGGTCTGCACACCTGCAATGTCTAACCCACGGGTAGGTTCATCCAGCAGCATGACAGGCGGATCGTGAATTAAACCGCGCACCAGCGTGACCCGTTGCCGCTGCCCTGTGCTTAGCGATCCCGCCCGTCGATCCAACAGGGGGTTGATCCCCATCATCTGTGCCAGCTCTTCGCAACGTGCGGCCGCAAGATCTGGTTCAACTGCGTACAGGTCAGCAAAATACATCAGCATCTCGCGGACTGTTAGCCAGGGATAAACGCCATCGCTCGCGGAAACGAAACCCAATTTTGACTTGACCGCGATTGGATCGTCTGCAGTTCGGAACCCTTCCACCTCGGCATACCCCTCATCTGGCTCGAGCAGGCCTAACACCATCCTTAGGGTCGTTGTCTTGCCCGCACCGTTTGGGCCAAGCAGTCCAAACACCTCGCCCGGCTGTATTTGGAAAGACAAGCTATCAACGGCGCGCAGCTCTCCCGCATCGAGGGAAAAGATCTTCGTCAGCGAATCGACTGTCAGCATGTTGGAATCATAGCGTAAATCGACGGGACGCTTGTCGCCCGGCGAGGACATCCAGGCGGGGGCGTGCGAGAAAGGATTAGCAGTTGACAACCCCGAGGGTGATGCCGTCTACCCAATACGCCGGATTGTTTTCAGGCCAGCACGCTGCCGAGATGCGTTCCGGGACCTGTCTGTTGCATTTTTCATTCAAAACAGGAACGACTATCGGCATCATCTCTTCTCCGCTGGTCCCATTTTTTCTGCCGTCGGTACTGATTTCGTGCGGACGCTGATCTCCCCACCTCCAGGCGTGCAGATTGCTACCCCGCCTGCGAAATTGATGATCGCTTGGTAGATTCAGCTGGTTAGCGAGTTTACGACGTTTTCCAAGGCAGGCGGCAGACTCCCCATTGCCCTTGGTTCTCATCTACAGCGACTTCGATCCAGTGCAAGTGATCACCGAAGGTGGGGCGTGTCTTTTCGATCACTCGTTCTGCAATCACTCTCGCGATTTCTTCGGCGGTGGTGTTGACCACCGGCAAAATGATGCAATCTTCGTTTGGGAATACCCAACGGCGATCACGGAATCTTGCCGTCGTTTCTTTCTCGTCTGACGTGATTTTGATTTCCTCGTGATCACGAGGCAGAATCACGTGATGGTCCAGTGCCTGGGTTTGTTCCAGAACGGCATCCCGAAGGGCAATGAAGTCGACGACGTAGCGATTTTCGTCCAGCGGTCCTTCGACGCTCGCCCGTACGCCGTAATTGTGTCCATGTATCCGCTCGCATATATCGCCAGCGAAGGTGATGAAGTGGGCTGCCGAAAAGATAAATTGTTCTTTTTCAACATCAACGCGAAAGCAGGCTTGGCTCATCATCTCGTTACAGGTTGGGGGTACGGAGCAGGATGTACAACGAAGCTGCAATCAGGTCAGCGGTAGTGCCCGGATTCAATCTGTGCGACGGATCACGGAGGTAATCGTCGAATTTTTGAATGCTATTCGGGTCTTCGGCGTCGACTTCGGCAGCTCGGTGACGGACTGCATACGCGGCTTCGATACCATTCTTACGAGCGATCAAGCTGTCTGTCTGGTCCCGGAGTAATTGTAGGTGTGCCATCGCGATTCCTTCCAAGAGATCGCCGGCTTGATTGATTGAATGCCAAACGAGCGGCAACACCTCTTCGAATAGATCTACGAATTCTGTGGCGTATTGCTTGGCTATCCGATCTCGATCCATGGAAAGTCGCATTGCCTCGAGGATATCAACCTCTCCATAAATCGCGGCAACATCCATGGATTCGACTTCTCCGATTCCTCCCGCACCCGCGGTTTGAATCGCGCGGAAAATGTTCTGTCCATCTTGCCCATCCAGAGATTCGAGGACGACGTTGATTGCGGATAACCAATCTTTCGCATTCCGTTGGCTGCGGCCAAGACGTATCATCAATTCGTCAGCGGCGACAAGTGGCCCGAGCAACAGTAAGATGCCTAAATTGACATTTGTTTTTGTCAAGCCGTGCGTCTCTTCGACTGCCCTGTAGATGCGTTTTGAAATTCGTTTAGATTCGCTGTTGAAATGCTTCGCTGCGATGTCGGCAGCGACGACGAAGTCAAAGAAAGTCAGATCTTTGAAAGGACGTCCCGGATAAACATTCCCGGCTTTCGGTGCGGTCACCTCCAAAACACTCGCCCATCGAACAGCGTCGGCTGGTTTTTGGATAAGTCGTCGAAATGAGTGCAAAGGATCAGCCATCTCCTTCGCTCCGCGCAGGATTGCTGTTTTGTTCGGACTCGGCAAAGAAGGCTTCGATCCCGTCGAGTACTTCTGCATTCGCATCTTCGATTACGTAGTGCCCAGCATCCTCGATTTCAATCACCTTTGCTTCGGGCCAATGCTGTTCGAACCGTCGCAAGCATTCGGGGCGGAAGCACCAATCTTTCATTCCCCAGATCAAGGCAGCAGGCATTGCTGACAATTCGGTCAGTTGTGACTCCAATTGAGCGAGCGTTGCGTAGGTGGGGTGCGAAGGACGCATGGGGATATCACGTACAAAAGCATCAATAGCGACTCGATTTGCCCAATTGTCATAGGGCTGTAAGAGTCCAGCGGCAGCTTGTGGATCTAATCGATTTCGAGACATTGCCATTGTAATCGCCGCGCGAGCGAATGCATTGAAACCACGCACAGCGAGGGGGCCCAATCCTGGAATCCGACAAGCGGCAATTCGCCAAGGTAGGTAGGGCGGTGGAAAAGCGCCGGTGTTCAAAAGTACGATCCGCTCGAATTGTGACCGTCGTTCTAGCAGCGTTGCCAGCCCGATTGCGCCACCCCAGTCATGAGCGATCAAGGTTACTTTTTGCAAATCAAGCTGATCCAGCAACTCGACCAAATTATCGCGATGAGCTGCGAGCGTGTAGGGAAATTGGTCTCGTGGCGGCTTGTCGCTGCGGCCGCAACCAAGATGGTCCACCGCAATCACGCGGTATCGGTCAGAGAATCGTTCTACAATCGAGCGGTAATAAAAACTCCAGGTCGGGTTTCCATGCACGCACAACAGCGTCCGTTCACCGGAGCCGACGTCGACGTACCTTTGGCGATGCGTTCCGACGAGCCGCTCTTGGCTGGGGTATGGAAAGAGTTCTGGCATGTTGATTTATCACTGCTAACGCCGACTAAATTTGCGGCGAACTATTTGGTTCCATAAGCGTGGTACAACGCACCAATGACGGACGCGTGATCACCGCAAACTGAAAATTTGATCTCGACCGAGTCTCGAAAACCATCCAGTGCATGCGCAAGGTAGGCTTCTTTTGCGGTTTGCAGATAACGGTTTCGAAGATCGTTGGTTAAGTCGCAAACGCCACCGCCAATCACAAGCAAATCGTAGTCGCCTATGTAATTGATCATTAGCAACGAGATCCCCATCGCCCGCGCCTGATCGTCAAACAGTTGTAAGGCTAAGGCGTCGCCATCCGCGGCTAATTCTCGCAAACGCTTGGCTTTGTCCTTCATCGTTCCAGCGACAGAATGCAATGAGTGGTCCCGCCATGTTTCGAGCGACAGGCGGTAGCCGAGTTGGTGGGTCAACGCTGTCAGCGAGACAGCCGACTCGGTCGTGCAGTACGCGTTGCCGACCTTTAGCTGTTGGTCATGGTCGTAACGGAAAGCGTCTGCCGGCAACATGAGGTGTCCTGCGTGGCCAGCACGACCTTGCTCCCCTCGAATTGTTACGCCATCGCGAACTTCGCCACCGCCAAATCCGGTTCCCACCGCTACCATAAATAGAGATGAGATTTCAGTCGGTTGGGGATCTGGGGGGAATGAAATCTCAGACCATCGGATGCTTTGCGTTCGTGCGGCATATTCTCCCAGAGCAGCGGCTTGACCATCTCCCACATAGATCACCGGGACGTGGCCAGCGACATGAGCAAAAGCCTCTTCCAGTTTTGCACGAATCGGGCAGCGATCCCAATGTTGCGGATCAAGGTTTGGCGTTTGCAGCAAAACACCATCGAGTGTCGCCGGGCCCGGGGTTGCCAATGCAATGGAGCAAACTTCGTTTGGGTTGCGGCCCAGTTGATCCAAGGTCTGTACAATCTGATCGACGATGTTTCCCGTTGTGGTAGCCGGGCCATCTTCGCTGCAGGTTGGGAATTGTTGACCAACGCGCAGCACATTTCTATGTTCGTCACCGACCGAAATCGTGGTCGTTGTTCCGCCAACATCCACACCGACAAACAACGTCACGCCACTTCATCCCTCGTGAAAGAATCGTCCCCGAGACGTATTTTGTCGTAAATCGAGTTTCGACGCGATAGGGTGCGGCGGATTGCGGATGTCGCCTCTGCGATCAGGCGAGTTGGATGCAGGTGGGGGTTGAGATTGGGGGATGTCAACAAAACAGAGTGACCAGAGCAAAATGGTCAGCTGTTATCGTTTTTTCATCAGCCCGTCGAGCCACTCGGTCCATTCCGCGACGCTTTCATCCGAGAGCGGGGGATCGGGAAGTGATCGCAGTCTTTTGCTTCCGAGTGCCCCGGCAGCCTGGGCTCGAACCGTCAGCAGGCCGTTGAAATCCAATTCGAACCCAATCATCCGCGTCGCAGGGTTCGCGTCATCAACTTGGAAAGCGTAGCGTCCCAGGGAATGCCAATCGCTGGCGTCAATGCCAGACGATTCGACAAGTGAGAGCGTCATCGATTCGCGCTCTTTGCCGACTGTCAGACGCCGATTGGTTCGAGCGGGAAGCCCGGTTCCGCGTGGGATAATGGGTAAAATCCTGCGGCGATTCTTCGCATCTTCGACAACGATTCCGATACTTTGGCCCGAAACGAGTCGAGGCGGTTTGGCAAAATCGCCACGCCCCGGTAACTCCGAGGCGACACAGGCGGCGGCCCCGCGTGCAGCGTCGGAGCGATCGAGCGAGCGGCATGTGACATCATGCGGTGTATCACGCAGCACGGCATCGCGAACCGTCGGCATTCTCATCAGGGGGCCTTGGGTGAAACAGAGGTCCACCTCGCTGACTTTGACGTCGGCTGCCTTGCAGGCGCGGTTGATCGCTTTTCGAACACCTGCGGCCAACTCTTCACAGCGTTGCAGCCAATGACGACGATCAACCGAAACGGACAACAGCTTTCCTTGTCGCTGGATTTTGATTTTGACGTTGGACATCAAAAGCATTGAATTCATCGCCCGTTCACAGGCAATTTGCAGTCTGGCCCCGTATCGCGATATTTCTCGAGGGTCGAATCCGTGTTGCTTCAGAAACTCATCTGCGGCCATATCGACCAAACGGTGTAACCAGGGCAGAGTCCCGGTGTGCCAGTGCCCGTCCTTGGAAAGTTGATGCAGCCGCGTCGAATCCCAGCGAAATAAGGCTACATCAGTCGCCTGGCCTGAGACTCCGACGAACAATATCGGCTTGCCGACTCCTTGCTGCGAGGCAATCAACGTATCGTCCAGGAACGCGGTCGTTTCCGGTTCGATCACCAAAGACTGGGCAAGCGCTACTGAGCGATCAACCAAACGGACTGAAGTCAGGCCGGCGATTTTGGCCGCCTGGAGGACGCTTCGCCGATGCAATTGATCGTAAGTTCCGGGAACAGTGATGGCGGTTGCCAGTGGCGGAGGTCCGTCCGGCCAGCTGTTCTTCACCATTTGACGGAACAGCATCGCGAGCAAAACTTCGGGCGGACATTGCCGGCCCGCGATCTCGCGCTCGACTACCAGTTTGCCGATGTAAATCGGGATAGAGTGAGCGAGATTTTGTGGTTGCTCCATGCGGCGATCCATGGCCGCAGTGCCGAGCACCAGTTCGTTGTCGTGACTTGCGACTGCCATGCGAAAGATTGGTTGGTCGGGTCCACCGGCGGTCAATCCGCTGACTTCGCCTTCGGAAGACGCTTTGGCGGCGGCGGAATAGAACATCCCAAAGTCGATCCCCAGCACATCGCTGGTGGTTGCCATCGTCGATCCACCGGAGACGGTACTTGATTCACCCGTTGCGCGACGCTGCTTTGTGAACTCTGTCATCCACATCGGCGCTTCATCATCACTGCTGTAGGAATTGAGGTCGTCGATGACCTCGTCCAGTGATGCGTAACGTTCATCTGGTGACTTGGCCATCATGCGATTGAAAATCGTCGCCAATCCTAAATCGACATCATCGCGGACTTGCATCAGGTCGGGGATCTCGCCGTGACGATGGCCATTCACCAGATCGAGGTACTCACCGGTGAAGGGGGGCCGGCCTGTGAGTAGAAAGTAAAACGTGGCTCCTAGCGAATAAATGTCACCTCGAGAATCGGTACTACTTGAGTCTTCCAATTGCTCCGGCGACATAAACGGCAGCGTTCCCACCAAACGCCCCTTCTTTTTCTTTTCATTCTTCGCGTTGCCTTCGGACAGATCCTCGTGGATCAAGCTTGCATTGCTGATGGTCGCCAAGCCGAGATCCAATACTTTGATGGTACCGTCAACCGAACGCATCAGATTGCCAGGTTTGACATCGCGGTGCACGATTCCCGCGCGGTGGGCGTGCAGCAAACCAAGGGCAGCTTGACGGATAATCGCGGCGGCCTGGCCAACTGAAAATGGCCCCTCTTTGGCAACCAGGTGGCTGAGCGTATCACCGTCGATGAACTCCATCGCCAGGTAATGCACGCCGCCCACTTCTCCGGCGTCAAATGCGGTCACAATGTTTGGATGCATCACTCGGGATGCCGTGCGGACTTCCTGGTAAAAGCGGTCGACCGAACGTTTGTCCTGCATTCGTTCCAGCGGCAGCGTTTTGATCGCGACGATTCGCTGCATGCGGACATGCTCGGCCAGATAGACCTGCCCCATTCCACCCGACCCGATCAGGCGTTTGATCTCATAATCCCCGACCTCCTTTGGGATTTCGCCTCCCAATTGGGTCCCGTCGATGTCGATTCCGTCATCATTCTCATCAACGCTGAAAATATCCCGCGTCGGAGCGTCGGCAATCGGATAGTTGTCGGAGGAAGAGTCAGTCACAATGTCGGTTGGTGCTTGGCCAGCTAGGTCTCTGGTCAGTTCGGCTCCTGCGAGATTGCAGACCGGTTGGGAAGGAACGACACTCCGTTATTATAGGCAGCGTTTTGGAGTCCCCTGCGACCAATATCGGGGGGCCAGTCACATTTCAGTGAATGGCAGCGGAGTTTTGTTGGCAGTCTTATCGCAACCATCCCTCGCCATTCTTATTCATTTAATACGCACAATCGATGAAAACACTTCGAATCGCGACCCGGCAAAGCCCTCTGGCACTTTGGCAGGCTGAACACATTGCCGCACTGCTGAAAGAACATGGGTTCGCGACTGTCATTGTGCCGTTGGTCAGCCGCGGTGATGTCGATATGAGCCCAATTGATGGGACTCGACAGGTCGGCATGTTCACCAAACGCATTCAACAGGCCCTGTTGGACGATGAAGGCGATATCGCGGTTCACTCACTGAAAGATTTACCGACCGAAGTCGATCCTCGTCTTCGCTTGGCTGCCGTCCCGCAAAGAGAGACCGTTGTCGATTGCTTAGTTTCAGCGGCGGCCTGGACCCTAGACCAGCTCCCCGACCAAGCAAAAATCGGAACCGGCAGTCGGCGTCGGGGAGCCCAGTTGCTCAGTGTTCGCCCAGATTTGAATATTTTGCCAATCCGTGGAAACGTGCAGACGCGGCTGTCCAAACTCGAAGCGGGCGAATTCGATGCCATCATGCTGGCCGAGGCGGGACTGATTCGTTTGCGGATGGATGACTTGTCACGTAGCCAGTTGTCGCTCAATGAAATGTTGCCGGCGCCCGGTCAGGGGGCGTTGGGCATCGAGGTGCGGAGTGATGATGATGATGCGAACGAGGCGGTGGCGAAATTGGATGACGCAGCCGCGCGAGCCGCAGTCACCGCGGAGCGAAACCTGTTAGCTGCTCTGCATGGTGGTTGCCTCGCTCCAATCGCGGCATTTGCCAGAATTGAAGCTGATCAACTTCGCCTTCGTGCCGTCGTCCTCGGCGGCGATGGTCGCGAGCGGCTTGACGAAATCGAATCGCTACCCTGGGACGCCGACAATCCGATTCGTTGTGGCGAACAACTCGCCGATACAGTTAGCAAACGATTGGTCGATCGCGGTGCTCGGGAGCTGATTACAGCTGAGCGTTAACGATCAGCAGATATGTTCCGAACACGCATCCTCAACGAATCGCCTTGCATTGTTGTCCGGCCTTTCTTTTGCGGGCTGCTTTCGCTTGAGCTTCGGGTTGCGTGTACTCCCGCGGGAGTTTTGCTGACTCCTATCCGCTAAATTCGAGGCTCAGCCAGTCGTGCAGAACCAGTCTGCCAGTCATTTTGGTTTCTCGGGCGATCTCGGAGACGCTGCGGCATCGAGATTTTTGGTGAAGGCAAATGCCGGTATCTAATACTGCCGGTATCCAATGTGGTTTGGGACAGCAAGCGACCGGTTGGCTGTGTTCGCTCGGTTCTAATTATGGTTTGGTGCGAGTCATGGTTTGGTGCGAGTCATGGTCTGGCATCATCAGTCCGACCAGAGATCGCTACGAAATGGCCCTGCGGAATCGTCAAAAAAGACAATTAAGTCGGCAGATTCAGCTCGGTGGGTTGCCTAGGTCGCCTAGTTTGCCTCGGGTCAATCGCGACTGGTGTTCGTCGTTCGGTAGTGTTCGAACTTTGGCGTCCACCGATCCGATCCGCACCACCACCGCTTCAGTCTGAAGCAAGGGAACCAGCAATGGCAAATCCAGAATTTCAACCGAGCCGCCGCTACGTTGATATGTGGGCCTTGCCGGGGGTTCACGTCAGCAACATCGAAGTATTGCAAAAGTTGAAATCGGCAGACTCCAAGCACTTCAACACTCACATGGATGTGGTTGGAACCGTCTCTGAGCAGGATGTGGAATCAGGCGATTGGGAGCAGACGCATATGGTCGGATTGCGGACCGATATCTGGAGTGCAGATGAAAAGGAAATGCGGGAGACGTTGAAATCGATGCAACGTCAACGACGGCGTGCGCTCAAAACAAAGATTAAGAAAAGTGGGCGGTTGAATGAAAAACAGCGAGCAAAACTGACCGAGCAGCTCGATACAGACCAAATCATGAACACCCAAGCAGGGGACATTGAAGCTCGTCGAATGGTCCTGAAATTATTCAAAACCACTTCGAATCGCGTGCGGTGGTGCGGCACTATCGAACAGGTCACGATGACCGAGATTCAGCATTCGATTGGATCGAATCGACCCTTGTTGTCGATGGCTGTGATGTTACCGCGAACGCAAATTGTGACGCACGTCCAACAAAACCATCGTACGTGGCGAATTCCCGCTGTCTTCAGTGCCGGGTTCTATCACGATGAGAGAATGTGGCATTTAATTTTGCGTCGGCGTTGGCTCTCACTCGGTGCTGATTTTGATGTCGAAATCGATGGCGAACAGATCGGTAACGTTGATGGTCGCGTGGTATCGTTCGGATCAGATAGTTACATCAACTTGAACAATCATCCGCTGTCCCGAAATACTCACTTCATGAATCTGCTGACACTTTTCAGTGCAAGCGTTGGCTACCACAAAGCCATGCGAAAAAGTGTTCAGCAACGCGTTAACGCAGCGTTTGCAGGCAATGCGCATTTGCATCCCATCGATGACGATGAATTGCGTTTGCGTCACAACGGCCGAGCAGCTGCCTGAGCCGAGGTTGCGCACCCAATTGTTCGTATACCAGCGTGGTGCCGAGGACCATCTTGCGTTGTTGGGACCTACCTTGATCGCGGCCTGCGCGGTTGATCGGCGGTGGCGGTTAAAACTCGTCCAATGTCAACGAAGATGATTGGTTCTGAACGTTGACGGCGGATTCCTAATCTCGATCGGGGTGGATCAGATCGTGTATGCTTGAGGGATAAAACTGACTCCCTCGTATGCCGCTGTAAGATCTGAGTATGCCGCTTTTGAAGCTGACGCGATTTCCCGTCATGGTCTTGTTGGGGGCGCTAACATCCACCGCTTGTTTCGCTCAGAAGGCGAATGTGCACACGGCTGAAGTTCCGCTGGCGGGTTTGCAAGCTGCCCGAACGATGAAGGTTCCCGAGGGTGTGCGGGTCACTCTGTTTGCGGGTGAACCAGACGTTCAGCAACCAATTGGATTCACGCTCGACGATCGTGGGAGGATGTGGGTGGTGGAAGCGTACAGCTACCCGGTGCACACGACCGAGGGACGTGATCGGATCGTCATTTTGGAAGATACCGATGGTGACGGAAGGCATGATCAACGCACGGTTTTTTATGACCGCTTGAACTACGTTTCCGGTATCGAAGTCGGATTCGGCGGGGTATGGGTGATGTCCCCACCGTTTATGTATTTCATTTCAGACGCCGATGGCGATGATATCCCCGATGCCGAACCGAAAGTTGTGCTTGATGGCTTTGGGACGCATGCCAATGCTCACAATATCGCCAATGGGTTTGCTTGGGGGCCGGACGGTTGGCTCTATGCCACTCACGGTCGAACGAACTGGTCGATGATCGGTCGACCCGGTGATGATGATTCGAAACGGCAGCGTTTCGATGGCGGTGTGTGGCGTTACCATCCTGTGCAGGACATCTGGGAGCCTTACGCAGATGGGACGACGAATCCGTGGGGGATTGACTGGAATGATTTTGGCGATGCGTTCGTCTGTAATTGTGTCAATCCGCATTTGTTCCAGGTGATCCAGGGAGCGCATTACGAGCCTTGGCGCGGACGCGCGAGTAGTCAACACGCTTATCAACGAATTGGAACGATTGCTGACCATTTGCATTTCGTTGGTTTGGGAAATGTGCGAAACGGATTGGGAAGTGACGCGGAAGATTCAGCGGGAGGTGGACACGCGCACTGTGGCACGATGATCTATCTGGGCAACCAATTTCCGGCCACTTACCGAAATCAATTGTTCACAAACAACATCCATGGGCGGCGGGTGAACAACGATCTGCTGCGGCAGTCGGGGTCCGGCTATATTGCTTCGCATGGGCCAGACCTGATGCGCAGTCAGGACCCTTGGTTCATGGGAGTTACTCTCGCTTGTGGTCCGGCCGGAGAAATTTACGTAAGTGATTGGTCGGACACTGGCGAGTGCCACAGCACGCGAAATACACGTCGTCATACCGGGCGAATTTTCCGCTTGACTTATTTGCAAAATCAATTGCCACGCGTTGACCTGCGTCACAGTAGCAGCGACGAGTTGGTCGCGTTGCAGTTGGACGACAACGATTGGAAAGTGAGGCATGCGAGGCGTTTGCTACAGGAACGGGCTGCCGCCGGCCAAAACATGGCGAGCGTTCATCGTCAACTGAAGATTTGGCTTCAGGAGGAGAAGCGAACAGCCAAGCGTCTTCGCGCTCTTTGGGCTTTGCATGTGACCGAGGGCTTGTCGGATACCGAGCTGATCGAATTACTGAGTGACGGAGATCCCAATTTACGTGCCTGGACGGTTACGTTGCTGTGCGAAGATCGCAATCCGCCGAGCGACGCGGTCACTCGGATTCGACAGCTTGCCCAGACGGGGGAATCACCGCGCGTACGGCTGGCGATTGCAAGTGCGTTACAGCGGCTTGAATTCGTCCATGTTTGGCCAATCGCGACAGCTCTTGCATCACGAACGGAGGATGTGAACGATCAGAACCTGCCGTTGATGACTTGGTACGCATTCGAGCCGTTGCTGGATGACGATCCGAGAAAGTTTACGGAGGTCGCCGCGGCGGCTGCCATTCCGCAGGTTGCTGAAAATATGTCGCGCCGAATCATTGCTTCGAGCCGGCATCGTGATGTAGGATTGG
>JAQWPZ010000278.1 GCA_029245125.1 Rubripirellula sp. | reverse complement strand
CGCCGGCGAAGTCGATATCGAGAATCCCTTTTCCACGGACAAACAACGCACCCAACCCAACGACAACCAACACAGCAGACAAGACAACGGTGAACTTTCCTTTGCTGATGAAATCGAGCCCAGCTTCACCGGCAACCTTGTTTTTCACTGCGTTCACACCATCGGACATTCCCAGCGAAAGGAAGCCGTGCCGCTCGGCAATGTCAAACAGCGTTCGCGAGACGTAGATGGCAGTGAACATCGAGAACAAAATACCGAGGATCAACGTGACAGCGAAGCCACGAATCTGGTCCGTTCCGATCGCATAAAGCACGATCGCGGTGATCAAGGTGGTTAGGTTTGCATCGACGATCGTAATCGTTGCTTTCCCGAAGCCGTTGCGGATCGCCATCCTGGCCGCGGCACCTTTCTTAAGCTCCTCGCGAATCCTCTCAAAAATCAGCACGTTCGCGTCGACTGACATACCGACGGTCAAAACCAAACCAGCTAACCCAGGCAGGGTCAACGGCTGATTGATCAGCACCATCGTTGCCAAAATCATCGCCAAGTTCATCGCCAAGGCGATGCAAGCGATGATGCCCGCAAAACGGTAATAAGCGAGGATAAACAAGAGCACTAAGACGAGCGACACACCGATTGCTCGGTAACCACTCTTGATGGTGTCCGCTCCGAGGGTGGCGCCAATTTGGTTCTCAGCAATCGGCTCTTTCGTTAACGCGGTTGGCAACTGCCCCGCTTTCAAAACCGCCACCAACTGCTGCACCTCGGTGCGAGTAAACCGCCCGGTGATACGACCTTCTTTTCGAATCGGCTGCAAAATATTTGGTGCGGAAAGCAGATTATCATCCAGCACAATCCCAAGCTGACGCTGCCGAGTGCCTTTGGGCACGTTATTGCTCGTGAGCGCGTAGAACTTACCCGACCCGCGGTCAGTGAGGGTGAACGCAACCGCGGGCGAACCTTTTTGATCGAAAGTGCTGGCCGCAAACGCCAAGTCACTCCCTTTCACATTCAACTCTTCGCTTGGGCTCACGATCATCAGCGTTTCAAGGCCCGACATCCCTTGTTCGTCGACAAACGCGGCAAACGCGGCTTCCGCGCCGTCCTCCATCGACCGCCCCGCAAGCAGCGTTGGCAGGTCCAAAATCGCGCCGGTGTCTGGGTTACGAACGATCGCCCCACTGACATCCACTCGCAGCGGACCGTTGCGATTCCCCTCCGCATCCGCTTCGCGATCAACATTAGCCCAGAAAGCGACCGTTTGGCCGGCCGCGTTTTTGACGACTGTGCTGGTCCGCAGCCCTAAGCCGTTTTCGGGCCTTGCCTGCTCGCTCGCAAGGCTGAACTGCGTCGCGTGATCTGACAGGTTTGCAAGGATCGCAAATTGCAAAATCCCCGCCTCCTTGACGAGATCCTTGATCCGGTCGACTTCATTTTGGTCGACCTCTGGAACAATGATCTCGACCTGCGATTCGCCGTACGGCCGCAGGATAATTTCCTGGGTTCCGCTAGGATTGATCCGCCTTGTGAGCGGCCCGATCAAGTCATCTGATTTGATTCTCTGCCCGCCCTCCTCGTCGATGTCGCGGAGTTTCTCAGCATCGATTTCGTAGACCAGGATGGTACCCCCTCGAAGATCGACTCCGAGCTTCGGCCAAGCGATGGATAGCACCACCACGCTTGCCGTCACGGCCAGGAGAAACCAGCCTAGCCGCGTGCCGGTGTTGGGCATCTTCAGCTGTTTGGCAAGGAAACCGCTAACAATAAACGGCAAAACCAGAACGACCAAGACGATTCCCACCGCCGCGTACTGCGTCCAGGAGATCCCGCTCGAAACGGCTCCCGCGCTGGTTTGGGCGAGCGAGAAGTAGTCAAGCATCGCAGATTGAAAGAAAGAGCAGTCCATCGTTATTTCTGAATCGGGGATTCGTGGTTTCTAAGGATATCAAGCCGTGGGAGCTTGGGATCGCATGATCCTTCAACGCGGTCGGCCGCTTGATGATTTTCGTTAATTCGCCTTCGTCTCCGAAGCGAGTTCTGCACTCGCCTTCGCCCCGGAATCGTTATCTTTGTCGGAGACAACCGCGGCAATCGCAGAGCGATTCATCTTCACCCGGGTGTTTCCGGCTTCGTCGATCTTGATCGTGACTACATTGCTGCCTTGGGCCGCTGCAACGACCATCCCATGGATCCCGCCGATCGTGACGATCCGGTCGTTCTTCTTCAAACTCGACATCCTTTGCGTTTCTTCCGCCTTGCGACGGCGTTCTGGCTTGATGAAGATGAAGTAGAACAGCAGGAACAAGCCAACAATCGGTGTCAGCGGATTGTTCAGGATTGTGCCGATCACGGTCGTGGGCTGCGGATCATCCGCCGCTTGAGCCAGAATGCTCCATGTGCTCATTAAGTCAGCCGCTCGGGCAGCGTAGTCTTCGAAGATCAACAGAAAACCTTCCGCATCTTAGGCGGGTATCCCTAAGGCCGGCATCGGCCGACAACTCAGGGGTGCATTGAATGCAGCATGATATGAAAGGGCAAAAAACGTCACAAGCCCAGCAGTTTTCACGACTTGCACGGAAAATCGCCTTCAACGGCCCGTTTTGTGCCGGCAATCAAACGGAAATGGAGAAACGAGGTGACCTTTGAATGCCCCAAATGGCCCCCCGATTGGCCAGAAATCGGCCAATCCGTCGAATCAGTTTTGCGGTCTGGGGCCTGGGGCCAATACCACAGTGACATCTGCAAGCAGCTCGAGAAACGACTTTCTCGACAATTTGAGACGGCTGTTGCACGCCTCTGCTGCAGCGGCACAGCGGCACTCGAAATCGCGCTCCGAGCCCAGCAAATCGGGCCAGGTGATGAGGTCATCCTGGCTGCCTACGACTATCCGGGAAATTTCCGCACCGTTGAATTGGTCGGAGCTCGCCCAGTCCTGGTGGACGTACATCCAGACACCGTTTCACTCGATCCGAACCTACTGAAGGCAGCGGCCAGCCCATCGGTTCGAGCAGTAATCGCCACTCATCTGTATGGGCAGCCCGCACAAATCGACGCGATCCGGCTGATTTGCGATCAACAAAAATGGCTTCTCATTGAGGATGCTTGCCAAGTCATGGGAATGACGATCGCCGGCCAACCAGCCGGATCATTCGGCGACTTGGCGACCCTTAGCTTCGGCGGAAGCAAGCTGGTCTCAGCCGGCTGCGGTGGAGCGTTATTGGCAAAGTCTGAGCGACTGGCAGCCCGACTTGGACCGTTGCTGGACCGCCCAGGTGAAACCTACCCGCTCGCGCCACTGCAGGCTGCTGCAATCAACCCCCAGCTCGACCGCTTGGCCGAACTTAACCACCGCAGGGCAGCAAACGTCGAGTGGCTGAGTGACCATCAAGCGGCGATGCCGCATTGGCGGATGATTGAGAACCCAAAGGCTCGACGATTCCCTGATCGTGACAAACCAGACCTCGAGGACGGCAATCATTCGGCCCCCGACGCGAACGACTCGGCCCCCGCCCATTACAAAACGGCCTGGATCGCTAACAGCCAGACGCATCGCACCAGCATTATCCAAGCAGCCAAAGACCGAAACCTACCGATCGGTGCTGGCTTTCGTTCCGCGTCCCGATGCAGTTCGCGGCGATGCCGCAAACCAGTAGAGACGCCGTACTCACAGACTTTTGGAGAGCAACTCTTTGTCCTTGATCATCGCGCCTTACTGGTCAACGACGACCAGCGAAAAAGTCTCCTGCAAGTCCTAACGCAACTTCACGACGACACAGCAAAGACAAACTGACCTCGTGTCGACGAGGCAATCCAGCCCCTCAATCCTAGCCCAGCTTATCCCGCTGACAGCTCCGAGCCGGGAAGTTCGATCCCCCATCGCCTAATCCCAAAACAATCGGGTCGACTTACCTCTGCCTGTTTACCTCTGCCTGTGGGCCAAAATTCGCGACCAACGCAATGCCACGCAGGCCTAGGTGCCCGCCGCATCATCACGTTGCTCCATGTTCCGCTCCGCAAATACTGCGTAACAAGCACACAGCATGCCGCAAGCCTGGATCTTCAACGCACGGTAGGTCCAATCGCTGAGAAGCTGCGTGGCGCGCGAACTACTTAAGCGATAGTCATAGATGCCACCATCGAATATTTCCGAAGCAAAAAAACACGCAGCGAGCACTCCAATCGCATACCCACGCACGGCACCTCGTTGATAAACCACTGCCGTTGCCAGTAATGCGACGACCGCTGTGCAAATCGCTGAAAACACCGCCAGACTCTTTTCAGTTGGTTTTACGACGAGCACATTCATCGCCGCATAAAGGACGACCAGCACGAGCACGTTAACCACCAGTAGAATCACGAGGGAGGAAAAATGAGACATAAACCTCGAACGCTTGCCGCGATTGAACATTTTCAAAGACCGAATTCGCAAACCGACCAGAATCAAAATCCCGCCGAGTAAAATCATGAGCATCGCGAACCGATGTGCGTAGCTGCCGAACGTCTCTAGCGGGCCTGAACCGCGGAAAATCCCCAACAGAACTGCAGTCACGAGCAGAGTTACGAAGCCGGTCAGAAAAACCAGAATCCCCGCTCGATGAATGTTGCCCTCTGGCATTTTCAACATAGGCCGGGACGCCGACTCCACCTCGGAATAGTCGCGATCGAGCGGGTGCACCTCATAATCTGGATCATCCATCGCCGTTTCCAATCGGTTAGAACTAGTGACGTTTCAACACAAGACGACCTTTCAACTCCCTACAAAACCCGGACAACTAACGACCAAAACTACCACCAGACTCGGTCACCAAGAATTGCAACGGAGCCAGATTATCATGCCGCCGCCTGCACGCAATGGTACCCTATACGAACGCAGCAATGGCATGCCGCACCGCTCCCAACCTGATTTCCCGATCCCATCTCCGATCCCATCAATGAGGTTGCAAACTTGCCGCACAAGCATCAACGCCCCCGATCACCAGAAACTGGCACGCCAGACGTTGAGACGAGAGCCCCCAAAGCACTAACAGACGGCGAACTAACAGACGGCGAATCGGGCAATGAGCATTCTTTTCTGACAGCGATCGAGGGACAAAGCCAGCTGAGCAGACGCGAGTCGAGCGCAGCGTTTACAGCAGAACAAGTACGGCCAATCTCGTCCCGAGAACTGTTGACCGAGCAACTAAAGATCTCGCAGCAAGTCGCGAAGCTCTCCGACAAAATTGATCGGCTCCGCAGCTATGCGTTGATCGCTAACCTTGCCAGCGCCGCAATCATCTGTTCGTTCGTCGCCCTCGGCAGCACCCTCTACCTGCGTCCCGAGCTTATCTCGCAACTGGTCGCCCCAAACGCTGCATTAACAACTGAGCCGCTAACCCCCTCGACTTCAGAACCGCTCAAACCAAACCTTGCTCTCGACACGTATCAGGGGTTCAACATCGACAACGACACGGACTACGAGTTCTACGCCCGGTTACGAAATCTTCATCTCCGCACGAGATCAATCTCCCCAACCAGCGGACTCAAGGAAAACCGAATTGCGGCAAACGAGTATTACCTTGCTTTCATCGATGATTTACTTGATACCGTCGAAGATGCGGCAAAAGCCAATGTCGCACCCGAACTGATGCAGGCGTTCGTGAATCTCTCAGAAGTGGGTAAAGCAAGGCGAGCAGCCGATGAAGTCAACGTTCTTGACGCAGCAACCCAAGACAAACTCGACCAAATCAAACGGGTGCTGCGAGCGCGTGATATCCGCTCGAACTTCCCCCAGTGATGCTGGCCCGCGTGAAGAGACGCAGCAATCAGGTGGTACAGCTAATCGGCGTCAACGCGAAACACTGATGAGAATGCAACTCAACGACGACGGACCATCCGTGCCTCGCCGCTGAAGCCCCTCGCATTCGTGACGACGGCATCGCGTCCTTCGCACCGTGAAACGCAATCCAGAAAACCGTGAAACGCAACCCAGAAACTGGTGTGACCCGAAAGAACTCGTCGCGAACACCCTGCAACGACGTCATTTTGCCGGGCAACGTTTTTTTCTTTCATCTACCGACCATGATTTCGTCGCGTGAGAACCCCCTACTTGCTCGCAAGGGGGCGAAAATCTTCCCTCCCAATTTTCTTGAACTCATCGACACGAACTCTCTATCACCACTGGGTTGCCAAGCGATAATACTTAACTGATTCAATCGATTAACCCATCGCGAGATGGCTTGCTTCAGGATAAATGTTCGAGATGTCGCCCACCCCTTTGGACTCCTTCCGCTACCCGCCCTCACCACACCACGGCTTGGTCATGTCACGCCGTTTATCAATGCGGTACCGTGAACTTGCACGCAAGGCAATTCGCGCGCAATCCGCTGCGGACGCTCGACTCAGCGACCAGAAAAGGACACGTGGGTTGTCACAGAAAGGCGAACTTCTAATCGAAGCAACGGCCGCAGTTGCAGGTCACTGACAAGTCTGTAACTGCTGATACGTTCACTGGCTTCCCGCCGAATACCTCATCACCGATTGAGGAAATGCGTTTCTCCAGACTCTCAACATCGGCCCAGTGCGAACCTGCCTGAGGCAGCGGACACCCAGAAACTTGCCCGGCGAAGCTACTTGGTACGTCGCCGACGATGTGGCTCAAACGGCAGAGGGAATCTTTGCCACTGCGGCCCGGCTGCCACCTGACCGCACGTCACCAGCATAGTGGACGGGAGTCGCATCCCTGGCGTGAACGTCCGATCACTGACAGTTAACTGTCCAGCCGCGTGATTCCCCACCAATTCAGCGCGGCAATCTCCGCTCCAGGCGTGCAGCTTCTGCTTCGATTGCCACCGATGATCGGCGAAACTGAATTCCTGCCGGTGAGGAAAGCAAAACCTGTAATGAGAGAATTCGCGTCCTATCGGTGCAAGTATTCGATCCGTGTTACCATTCGAGCATCTTGGCGTTGACTTCGATCAGCCCCTAGCTTTGTTCGCACCGCTCAAAACATCACTCGGGAAATTTCATGCCGGATCCAGATTTTGATCAATTCGCTCCGGAATCTGTGGAAGAAGATGCGGCGGTGATTGCGGTTACTCCTGAGAACGCCGCCAAAATCCTGGCAACCCTGCCCGCCAAAGTCGAAGCAATCCAGCAGGAGGTGGGGCAATGCGTCGTTGGCCAACAGGAGAATACGGCAGCGATCCTGTACGCGCTATTGTCCTACGGGCACTGCTTGATCGAAGGCGTTCCGGGACTCGCCAAAACGCTGCTCGTCCGTGCCCTGGCCCGGGTGCTCGCTTTAGATTTCAAGCGGATTCAATTCACACCCGACCTGATGCCACCCGACATCACCGGGACCGACATTTTGCAAGAAGAGGAATCAGGGCATCGCGAATTTGAATTCATCAAAGGTCCAATCTTCACACAGATGTTGCTGGCCGACGAAATCAATCGAACACCTCCCAAGACGCAAGCGGCTCTGCTGGAAGCGATGCAGGAGCGGACAGTCACGGTTTCGGGACGAACCGATCAATTACCAGAACCGTTTCTCGTCTTGGCAACGCAGAACCCGATTGAACAAGAGGGAACGTATCCGCTCCCCGAAGCCCAGCTCGATCGCTTTCTGTTTCAACTAGAGGTGGGCTATCCATCGCTTGAAGAAGAGAAGCAAATTGTGGCCGGGCATTCGTTCACGCCATTGGAGGGTTTGCGACCGCAACTGTCACGCCGCGACATCCTGCATTACCGCGATGCCATCGAACATATCCCGGCATCAGCCAACGTAATCGACTACGCAGCCCGTCTGGTTCGTGCCACCCGCCCCTCGTCCGACGGCGGATCATCCGACGGCGCATCGACGAATGTTTCGCGTTGGATTCGCTGGGGCGCAAGCCCCAGAGCCAGCCAGAACCTAATCTTGGCAGGCCGTGCTCGGGCAGCAGCGCAGGGACGGTTCAATGTGGCATGCGAAGATGTAAAAGCAATCGCACCGATGGTGCTACGTCATCGAATTATCCGCAGCTTTCACGCTGATGCAGAAGGCCAGTCAGCAGACGACATTATCCAACAGCTGTTGGCTGAAATCCCCCAAGCCGCCACCGGCCGAGGATAATTCTGATGGCGGTTCGCCAGCACGAGCGATTAATCGATCGATTCGATCCCAAAGTCATGTCACTGCTGCTCAGCCTTGACCTGAAGGCTCGCTACATCGTGGAAGGTTTTTTGCACGGCTTGCACAAGAGCCCGTTCCACGGAATCAGTGTCGAGTTCAGCGAATACCGCGATTATCAACCGGGAGATGATTTACGCCATCTCGACTGGCAACTTTACGCTCGCAGCAATCGTCTGTGTATCAAGAAATACACGCAAGAGACAAATGTGCGGATCTACCTGGTAATCGACACCAGCGGATCAATGAACTATCGGGGCGGCGATGCCTGGGCGTCCAAGTTAGAAGTTGCCAAAGCCGTCTCGGCCGCGATGACCTCGCTGGCGCTTCGACAGAACGATGCAGTTGGATTGCTCACGCTGGACGAACTTGCACAAGGGTCCGAGTTCATTCGACCGTCTCAAAAACCGAGCCAATTTGGGATCATGCTGGGGCATCTCCAACAGATCCATTCAGCAGGTGGACCACGATTAGCCGAACTGCTGCAACACATGCTTCGACTGATCCATCGTCGCAGTGTCATCCTGTTTTTCTCGGACCTGCTGGAAGATGCAGAGGGGATTCGCGAAGCGTTTCAGCAATTAAGATTTCTGGGCCATGAGTGCCTCGTCTTTCAGACACTTGACCGAGACGAACTCGAATTCCCTTTCGAGCAATCCTCGGTTTTCAAGGATCTGGAAACCCAAGAACGAAGAACAATCGATCCGAACACTGCACGGGATCGCTACCTGAAACGATTCGAATCGTTCCAGCAGGAATACCGCGACTTATTTCAGTCACTTGAAGTTCCCCATTGCGTGCTGCGAACCGATCAAGAACCGTGGCAAGCCTTGTCACTGTTCCTTCATGAACGCCAGCGGTTGATGTAACGATGAGCATCCTCTATCCGCTCATGGCGTTGGGATTCCTTGCCGTTGGCGTCCCCATCTGGCTGCATCTTCGTCGTCGCGACGAAAGCAACTTGGTCGAATTTTCGACCCTTCGCTTTCTGGACGATCAACCGATCGCAAAAGCACGACCGATGTGGCCGCAAAACTGGCCGCTGCTGTTACTGCGAATGCTGGCTTTGCTGTTGCTGGTCGCCGCTTTCGCTTGGCCATACGTGGAAAATCAAAATACGGTAATCGTGGACGAAAGCCGAGTCTACCTTCTGGACAACACGCTAAGTCATCAGGTCGATGATTCGTTCCAAGCGGCCCGTGATGCGATCGCCACCGAATTGGCGGCCAATGATCAACGCACCCAGATCGCCGTTATCGAATTAGCGACCACAGCCAGAACATTGGTCCGCTTTGGCGATGACCCCGTCGTCGCTGCTGATACCGTCCGCCAACTTGAACCATCGGCAGAGCGGGGAAATTTCGTCGACGCCTTCCGCTCCGCCGCGGAAATGCTGGACACCTCACTGGGAACCAAGCAACACATCGTCCTCTTCAGTGATAGCCAAGCCAACCAATGGGCGATGCGTGAGACTGCGATCCCTTTCCTACAATCGAACACGGAGGTTTCACTGCCAACACCACTGGAAACCGCTCCCGCCAATTTAAGCCTGTCTGATCCGATGGCACGACGAACCGAGCGAGACGGACGGCCAGGACTGGAGGCCAGCGTCACGCTGACTCGGCAAGCAGCATCCCCCCAATTCACAGCAAGTCAGCAAGCACCTCAGAAATTTTCAGTCGCGTTTCTCGATCGCGGTCGTGAAGTCTTCCGCCAAGACGTCACGCTCGAACCGAAAGCGAACACTACAATCGAATCAGGAACGGTTGTTGCTGAATGGGAAGCGGACGCCGATCAGTGGGTACTCGGCGAAGTAATTGTTGAAGCAGCAGTGGATGCTTCGGCGGGTGACGCCAGTGATGCCTTGGTGGGCGACAACTTGGTCGTTTTTTCTTTGCCGCCACAACGCGCGGGTCGTGTCGAACTAATTACTGAGTCCCTGTTCCTCCGCAGAGCACTCGATCCCCAAGTGATGCAGTCCCGCTGGGAGATGCAAATCTCTGATCCGTCCGCGATGGCTGATCGCCAAGGCGAAACACCACCAGATGTGCTTTGCGTCGATGGTCAATCTTTGCTGTCGGCACAGGTCCGCAACGCGGTTCGCAATGACTTGAGTAGCGGACGCGGCGTCATGTTGATGGTTGATGAAGCAACACCACTGGTCATAGGATTTCTAAGAGAACTGGGAATCGAATTGCCGCCGGACCAACCCACATCGATAACGCCGGCAACGTTTCGTTACCTGTTTGCCGAACATCCGGTCTTCGCGCCGTTTCAATCAGCCGAGATGGGCAATTTGGAAGAAATCGAGTTCTTGAATTATCGCCGCCTGAAAGTCCGCGATGCGAACCCACTGGCATTCTCTGCCTCCGGCGATCCGCTGATGTTTGAATCAATCCTGGGCCCCGGACGAATGCTTGTCTTTGCCTTTGCTTTTGAGCGGCGAGACACCAATTGGCCTATCCACCCTACCTTTATCCCGTTTTTGGATAAGTGCCTTGAATATCTCCGCGGGCAGTCGATTTCCGTTGCTGGATACGAACCGGGTGAGTCAGTCGCTTGGGAACTCCCGCCCGGTTCAATCGCCGAGGAAATCACAGTGTCTCGTCTGGATCCAACCACAGGCAAAATCGATCCTCGAGCCCAGGGCTCGGTTCGTATTCCAGTCGTCAACCGAACCGCAAACTTCCTGGCGTCCCCTCGGCCTGGGCATTACGGGATCCAGTACAGTAAAGGCGAGCAGATTGACGCGGTTCTGGATGTGAATCCATCACCACTGGAATCCGAATTGCGATATGACTTCACACCCGCTGCCGTGGCGTCGTGGACCCAATCGGATGACGGTCGCCGCTTCGATTCAGAATCACCAGCCGATGCTTTCCAACTGGCTGAATCTGAGGCGCTCCAGCAACCTTACGGATGGTATTTTATATTGGCAGCGTTGGCAGCCTTCGTCACCGAATCAGTTTACGGCGCTGCCGCCAGCCGGAAGGCAAATCAATGATCCGATCATTACAACGCACTGCCGGCCGAACGCGCGTCAATGTTCTGCACGGCAACCTCGACCGACCTTATCAAAAGCCGGTTCGAATCTGTTTCAAAAAACCTCGGATCGCGTTCACCCTTGCGGGAAAAGTGGTGTCGCATATTCCGTTCGCCTGACCTCGCTTGTTTGCGAGAAACAAGACTTTCCTCTGTTCTACTTCACCCTCCGTTCCTGATTCTCTTGCACCCGAGCTAACGTGATCCACAGCACACTCGAACAGCGGCTTGTCGACGTGGCGGGCACCTGGAAATGGCAGCGTGTCATCAAGGTAACTGTCTTCGCCATTGCTGTCGTTTTGGTAGCCGCACTCGCTATCGGAGTTCTGATTCATCTGGGGTGGATAGATAGTTTTTCCGTTGGCGTCACAAGCCTGATTTCTGCCGTCCTGCTGAGTGTTTTCGGATGGCTCATCGGGGTCACGCTATCACTCGACCGCCGTCTTGGACGTCGCTGGCTAGCTGCGTCGGTCGAACAAGGAGAACCGCTGTTAATGGATCGCTTGAACGCGGTCGTGGAATTGGAACATCGTTCGGCGGACACCTCGGCCAAGATGTACCGAACATCGATTGAACAGCAGGCCACTGAGGTGCTCCGCGAACATCGGCAACGAAACCCCTTCCCATGGTTCACCTCGGTTGCTCAGATCACCGCGATGCTCATGCTGCTGCTGGGAACCGTTCTTTTCTACCAACGCTATCAACCATTTCGATCATTAGCTTCGAAGCAAGCTGCGAAACAACCAGTAACTTCCCAACCAAAAAATCGTTTTGCGATCCCACAACAATCGAACGAGGTACCGAGCGATCCAGCCTTGCCGGATGAATCAACCGAGCCATGGGGCCAGATTCGCATCAGCGAACCCGGCCGCAATCTCCGCTTGACCAAATACGAAGAGATCCCGCTGATGATTGAGGCAGCGTCAGACCGGCCGCTGTCTGAGGTTTATTGGGAAACGTCAGTGAACCAGGAGACCTGGGGGACCGCAAACAACCAAAACTCGGAAAGCAAACATGACCTGCCACTTTCCGAAGACCCCCGTTACGGCGTTTTCCAACCGACGCTCAGTCCTAGTGAACTCGGCATGAGCACCTGGGATCTAGCGATCTATCGTGCCGTCGCCCAAACAGAAGATGAATCAAAATACGAGTCAATGACCTACTTCGTAGAAATCATCCCCTCCCGCGATCAACTGGACGAACTGCCGGGCTCAGCCATCGAACGTTTAGAACAAGTCAGCGACTTGATCCTTCAACAGCAGCAAGTCATCCACAAAACCGAACGTTTGCAAAACAGTGCTGACGGAACCGAACTCACGCGGATGGACGCATTGGCCCAGCAAGAACGCCGACTTGCGATGGCGACGGAAACAGCACGCAACATCATGCAGCAGCGATTGCCCTTCGACGCGACCAAATCATTTGATTCCGCAATGCAATCAGCACGCCGACGATTGCAAGAAGCAGAAACGGTGCTCGATACCCATGACGCAAGCAATGCTTTGGAAATCGAACGGCTGGCACTGATGAATCTCGTGGCAGCGCGTCGGGAACTCTCCTACCTCGTCGAAAAATATCCGGAAGCATTCGACCGATCAACGACAGAGGCGATTGAACAAGAACGCTTGCAAGGAGCAACGCCAACCGACCCCAAATTATCAGCACTCATGGATAGATTGGATCGAGAAACCCAACGGACGGCCGCAGTCGCTGAACAGATGGAATCATTAGCGACACAGCAACAACAAATCGTCGATCAATTACCGGTCTCCGAAGCAGATCAATATCCTTGGTTAGCAGCTAAACAACAAACGGTTGAAGAAACTTTCGAGTCGTTACAACAATTATTCGCGATACAGTTTCGGGATCTAACTTTTCTATCGGAACAGGCGAAAACGTCACTTTCGAAATCATCCGAAAGTTTGCAGCAGCAAACAGACGCAGCAGAAACCGCAGCCCAACAAGCCGCTGACAAGCTGAATCAGTTGGCCGAAATTTTGAGCGAGCGAGCCATGGCCAACGAGTTACTTCAAGGCGATACCCTGCAAGAGAGACTGCAGGCGAATCGCAACGAATACCAAACCCTCCAAGACAGCCCCGACCAATTCTCACCAGAATCGCTTACGCAGACCACCACAGAGACCCAAAACCTAATTCAACAACTACAGCAATTGGCAGACCGACAATCCAACAACATTCCCGACGAAGAATCAGCGGACCGTTCCGCATTGTCGAAGCAACTAACACCCAAACTCACGAACGAGTTAACGGCTCAATGTGACGCAATCGAACAAACCGCAGACGATAAAGAACGCGCAGTGATCGCGAAAAGCATCGGTGAATCACTCGACAAAATCGCCGATTCACTGAACGAAGAGATGCTGAAGCAAGGGTCCAAATTAGAACAACAACAAGTCTCCGCAAATCTACGTCGAATGTTGGAACAAACGGAATCCATGCAGGCGGCGCGCGAAACGGTGCAGAAAGCACTCATCGAACAGCAAGATATTGAACGCACGGCGTTCACTTACCAGTCGCGTCGCCAGCAATACCCCCAAATTGCCCAACGCCAGCTCGATCTGCAGCAACAGATGCAGCAAGCGATCGAAGAATATCCCGCGCCGTTCCAGCAGACACAGCCGCAAACCCAAGCGGCATTATCAGCAATGCAGCAGACATCGCGGTCGCTCGACGCCAAGCAACCCGACGCAGCCGATATGGCCGAACAAGCTGCCAAGAGACTAAGGGACCTCGACAAAGCATTAGAAAAACGTCAGCAGCAGCAGGGCGTCTCCGAAAAGCAACGTATCGGCGATATGCTTGAGCGTTTGCAGAAACGACTCGGAGAGATGGCAAAATCTCCGCAGCAAGTCACCGAGCAAGAAAAACAGATGACGGCGGCACAATCCCAGGAAGTCGGTGCCAAAGCAGTTGAAATGACTGGCCCCGATCCCAGTGGCCCCGATCCCGGCGGAACCAATCCCAGTGGAACCGATCCCGGTGGAACCGATCCCGGTGGAACCGATCCCAGTGGAACCGATCCCAGCGGAACCGATCCCAGCGGAACCGATCCCAGCGGAACCGATCCCGGTGGAACCAATCCCGGCGGAACCGATCCCAGCGGAACCGATCCCAGCGGAACCAATCCCAGCGGAACCAATCCCGGCGGAACCAATCCCGGCGGAACCGATCCCAGTGGAACCAATCCCAGTGGAACCGATCCCAGTGGAACCGATCCCAGTGGAACCAATCCCAGTGGAACCAATCCCAGTGGAACCAATCCCAGTGGCACCAATCCCAGTGGAACCAATCCCGGCGGAACCGATCCGAGTGGAACCGATCCCAGCGGAGGCCAATCGCCACCGAACGACGAGAAATCACTGGCCAATGATGGACCCTCGGGATCAACACCGAACAGCAACCCACAAAACGAACCTGAAGCGGCCCCGGACAATCGTGAGCAGCAGCTCAACACTGCCAGTGACCGCTTGGCCGAGTCAAAAGGTGAAAGCCAAACTGCATCTGCGGCAAGCAACCTGCAGCAACAATTACAAAGCCTCGCAGAGGCACTCAGCCCAAACCAATCAGGCGGTCAGCAATCACCTGGCCAAGGAAGAAGTCGCAGTGGCCAACAGGGGCGACCCGGTAGCCAACCAGAATCCCAATCGAACGGGCGGTACGAACTTCGTCCAGACGGCAAGCAAGCGATCCAACGCGGGTTGGCCCAACTCGAATCGGCTGCCCGACAAGCGAGTCAAGGCAAGCTGACCCGAGATGCAAAGCAAACACTTCAACGGGGTGGTGTTGCTGATCTGTTGGCCGGAATCCAAGCACAATACGGAAGCAACGAAAATACGCGTTCGGTCGCAATGCGACTGAACGAACAACTGCAAGACCCAACCTCGCCGGTCGATCTGCAAACGCTGCAACAACTTCGTGAGCAAATTCAAACGTTGCAACAAGGCCTCACCGTGCGGACTGAATCCCAGCAACCAGCCGAGCCAACCCGCCGCGTCAATCCAAACCGATTCCCGCCTGCTTACCGCGAATCAATTCAAAAATACTTCGAAACCTTATCGGAGCAGCAGTAGCAGTCGCTCATGTCCAAATTTGTTTTCCAAGCTCCGTGGGCGTTCGCTATAGGCGTCGTCGTTATCACCGCTGTGATCGTTTGGGCTGGTATAACGCTGCGCCGCAAGCGACTGCCACCAACAAAGCTGGCCATCCTGACGGCTCTCCGAGTTGTCTTTCTGACCTCCTTGATTCTGTTAGCGGCACGACCCGTTTGGACAACACCCGACCAGGAGGAACAGCCCCGTAATCAAGTCGCTTTGCTGATCGATCGCAGCGAAAGCATGTCAGTTCGCGAGGGTGACCAAAGTCGATACGAGCAAGCGGTTGAATTTGCTCGCGACGTACTGCTACCGACAGTCGATCAGTCACAACTAGAGATCAAGCCAATTCTGTTTTCCGACGATTCCCGCCAAGTCAACGGTGATGAGATCGCAGCGGCAAAACCGAACGGACCATCAACCAATCTGGGACGTGCGATCCTGAAGGCCGTCCTGACATCAGATCCACCACCTCTGGTTGCGATCACGCTGACCGATGGAATCACGACGCAGCCAGCCGAGCACTCACGTGCCGTCGCAGCACTGGTGACCAACGCCGTGCCAATGGTTGGCATTGGTTTTGGGAGCCAATCCGGCGGCCGTGTGGTCAGCTTGGATGATGCGATTGCTCCCTCCATCGCTGATCCGGGCCAAACAATTCGCGTGTCGGCAAAGTTAAACGCGACCGGAAAGTCGACTCCTCCGCTTCAAATACTTCTAATGCGGGACGGAACGCTGATTGACCAGCGACGGATCGATGCATTCGAGGGACCAAGAACCTGGTTAGAAAACTTCGATGTAACAGTCGGCTCGGGAGGAATGCACTCCTATGAATTTCGAATTTTACCACCCGCAAACGAACCGTTGACGTTGGCGAGAACGAACACCACTGCGATCGTGCGGGTGACTCAATCGAAAGAAATACGGGTACTGTACGTGCAAGGCGGCTTAACCTGGGATTACAAATTTGCCAACATCGCAGCCAACAGCGATCCAACCGTTCGCTTGTCGGGATTGAGTCGCACGGCCAACACTTCAAAGTTTTTCGAGAATGTCCAGAGCGACGTCAATCTGGCAGGCGGATTTCCGAACAGCTTAAAAAAGCTGAGTGAATTCCGGGTCGTTGTGTTATCAAATTTGCGTCCTGGCGATCTCACACCGTTTCAACAACAGCTGCTTGCTGATTTTTGTGGCGAGCTAGGTGGCGGCCTGCTGATGATTGGTGGGCCGCAAACATTCAATGCCTCTTGGCGCGAAAGCCGACTCGAAGAACTACTGCCAGTTCGGTTCGCTGTACTTTCAAATCGGTCTGCCGGAAACCTCTTTCAGTTGCAACCAACGTCGCTCGCTTTGCGGCATCCCGTCTTTCAGATCAGCGACAAGATGCCAGCCGAATCAGCGTGGCGGGAACTGCCGCTGTTCACCAACCGCGCCATCGTCGACGAAGTCAAACCTGGAGCCGAAACATGGCTGGAAGATAAAAACGGCTCGGTATTGATGGCATCGCAACGCTTCGGCAATGGCTTTGCTTCTGTGATCTGCATGCAAAACTTGTGGCGTTGGCGGCTAGCGCGCGAAAGCAATCCCAAACACTTCGACCGATTCTGGTTGCAACTGCTGCGTTACCTCGCGGATGCAGGCCGTGAGGTGTTCACGCTGTTGCCGGCGAACCTTGCCCCAACCCCCGGGGAACGGATTGAACTATTGATTGACCATCGTGCTGCAACCGGCAACGACACGCCAGACCGACGTCGAGTTCGGCTGCTTGTCCAAGACGATCAAAAACGAGATCTCTTAGATCAAATGATCGACATCGAAACGGGACGTCAGGCCACCGCAGGCCTCACCGTTGATGCCGCCGGAGTCATTACCGCGACCCTTTACGGAGCCGACAATCAGATGTTGGCAAGCCGAGACATCGAGGTTCGCGACGCTGTAGTGGAATTAGCAAACACATCACGCAACATGGAAATCCTGCGACAATTCGCAGGGATTAGTGGTGGTATTGCGATCGAAGCCGAATCGCTCACCAACGCGACAGAACTTTTGCAACCGTATCTGCGCCCCCAGAAACCTCCACAAATTGAAAAAACACATGCTCAGCCGGCAGCCATCAACGGCTGGATACTGACCCTCCTGCTGGCTTGCGTCTCACTCGAATGGATCTGTCGCAAACGATGGAATTTAATCTGAACTGCTCGAGCGGGCGATCAAACCATTGGCCAAGGCAGATAGCACTCATTCGAAAATCGAAAAACAACGCCGCCCCATCCCACCACTTTCTAAACCGCTTTAATTCGTCCCAAGTCGAAAACAAGACGACGGCTTTCCGATTACCTCAACCACGCAATATGACGCATCCCCTTCGACCTGCATTCTTGATCGCGTTACTGAGCACTGTGTTAGTGCCTGCCACAGCGCAGTCGCCCGCTGATTTTTCGATAGCAGATCGCTCCGTGTCGTTCTTTATGGGACGCATTAAATACAGCCGCAATAATGGAAACGATTGCAGCGGGGTTGGTCGTAACCTCGCTAAGCTGGTCTCGGAGGTTTCAACCATCCAGATTGGTGATGAGGAGCGATTGGCCTTTACTGATCCCAAGTTATTCGAAACGCCTTTTCTGTTTATGAACGGGCACAACGATTTTGTCCTAAAAGACAATGAACTGGAAAACTTGAGGATTTACTTGGAGCATGGTGGTTTTCTGTTTGTCTCCGGGTGCTGTACCAATCCTGATTTCCCAAAAGCCTGGCGACGTGAAATGACGCGGCTATTCCCCGGCACCGAGACAAAAGTCCTGGACTATGACCATCCCGTCTATCATTCGTTCTATCAAATCGACCGCGTCAGAAGCTTGCATCGCAATGTCGATGTTCACTTTGAAGGACTGTTCTACGGTGATCGTTTAGTCAGCGTGATGTGTGAAGACGGATTGTGCTGTGCGTTCAGCATGGACAATCAATGCAACGCGGGACGTGGCGTTTCCCCCGAAGACGGGCGGCAACTCGCACTCAATCTGGCCGTCTATGCCATGACGCACTAAAGAAGCAGCAGGCTCCCACGGCCGATAACATTTAAGTGTAAATGCCAAGCATTGTTACGCTTCGCGTTCACCTCAAGTCGAACAGCATTCCTACTCACAAAAGAATTTACGATCACACCGGCAGCGTCTCTCGTCCTCGAAGCACTCGATTCAATCAGTACGTATTTTTAAGCGTGCTGCTCGTCGTGGATTATTCCGCCTCCGCAGGAACCGGTTCCTCCCAAACCCAAGATCCAGCCGTGGGATAGGGACGATAGCAGGTGGTCTCGAAAGGAACCTCGCAAATCCATTGATTGCTGAGGATTGCGGAGAGTCGCAAAATTAGGTGGAAAGAGGCATGACTTCAATGAAGGGCTACAGCAGCCCAGACCTACAAGCGGACTTCCTGCAAGAATCGGGTCGGCCAAGCCATACTTGTTGAACAGCCCGCCTCGATTTCCCGCAACTCCGCCGATCCGTGCACCCGGCGAGAGGATAACCATCCCAGCGAGGCTAGCAGTTGACGCGGACAAATCAGATCAACGCCGAAAAATGTTCAACACTGGATTTCTACGTTTACCCCCTTCACCGCAGTACCAAGCATTCATCAGACTATAGCAGGCAGAAATTGGATTCTTACTCCTGAGCAACATGCCGCTGGAGATCGTCAAAGGACTTGATGAAAAATCACGTTTTGCAGTTCGACTATTTGTTACCGGAATCATCGATTCCGCTCATCAGCCAATCCTTGGAAACCACGAAATGAAGCAACGCTTAGCATTCAGTCTGTTGTCCCTTGCTGTTACACACTCGGTATTCTTCCACCTCACGGCGACAGCCCAGGACGTCACTGCGACAGCCCAGGACGTCACTGCGAAAGCCCAGGAGGACGACGCAACAGGCAACGCTCTCGAAGCATTACGCAGTGCCGGCAAATTATATGTGCAAGCATTCAATACGCATGACGCCAAGGCGTTGTCGAAATTCTGGTCGCCCCAAGCGGTCTACATCAATCGCTTAACTGGCGAACAAGTGAGCGGTCGCGAGGCAATCTCTGCACAATTTGAAATCATTTTCAAGGCGAAGCAAGGCTTGCAACTTGACGTGGACGTTCAGTCTTTGGAATTCGTCTCTCCGAACGTGGCGGTCGAAAACGGAACCGCGACTTTAAGCTCCGGCGCGGCCGAACCTCGAAGCGTTGATTATTCAGCCGTATACATTCGCAGCGATGGCCAATGGCTACTCGATCGCGTGACCGATGATCCACAACCGTTGGTGCAATCCAATTATCAGCAATTGAAGGATTTGGAGTGGATGATTGGGAGTTGGGTTGACCAAGCAGATGACGGCCAAGTTGCGACGGATTGCCGATGGTCAAAGAACAAGAATTTCGTCGTCAGAACGTTCACCGTTTCGGTAGCTGGCCGGATCGGTTTATCAGGCATTCAATTTGTTGGCTGGGATCCGGCGAACAACCAAATTCGTTCTTGGACTTTTGATTCAGATGGTGGCTTCTCGGAAGGCCGCTGGTCGAAAGACGCGAATCGCTGGTATGTCCGCAAGCAGGGAACGACATCCGACGGTAGTCGGGCAACAGCTGTCAACATTATCACATACGTCGACGACAATACGTTCACTTTAAAATCGACCCAGCGGACGCTCGCAGGCGATCTACAGCCCAACGTTGATGAAGTCGTGGTGGTCAAGCAATAACGAGCCACATCACCATCACACCATCCAAAACAAAACAAAACAGAGAGCTAGATTGAGAAATAAGATGAAACGTACTGCCATTTGGTTTTTATTCGTAAGTGCAACAGTTGCCTTCGTCGCTGGTGATGTCGCCGCTCGAGGCCCCGGCGGCCGGGGCGGCGGTGGTGGTGGCGCCTCACGCGGAGGCGGCGGTGCCTCGCGGGGAGGTGCAAGTGCTTCCAGCCGGTCACCTTCGATGAGTTCACGCCCCAGTCCGTCGTCGCGCCCCAGTCCGTCGTCACGCCCCAGTCCGTCGACGCGGCCAAGCACCGGATCGCGACCAACTCCGTCGACTCGGCCGAGCACCGGATCACGACCAACACCTTCGACACGGCCAAGTCCCGGCACACCACCGGCCGCCGGTTCCCGTCCCAGCACGGGAACTCGGCCCAGCACGGGAACTCGTCCCAGCACGGGCAACCTCCCAAATGCCGGCTCGCGTCCAGGCACCGGCACGCGTCCTGCCCCAGGCACCGGCACGCGTCCTGGAACCGGCACCCGCCCCGCCCCTGGAACCGGTAGCCGACCCGGCAGTGGCGCCGCGGCAGGCAACCGACCGACCAATTCACAGTTGCAAAACTTTCTCGACATGCCTTCCGGGTCGAAGCGTCCGGCAGGCCCAAATGGCGGTGTTTCCCAAATGCCTGCCAACGGCGGCAATGCTGCAGCCGATTTCTTGCAGAACCGAGATCGTCCCACCGCCGGAACACTTCCAGCCGGGCGACCAGCCGCGGGTAACGGACAAGTCGCCGACAATCGATCCGACCGCTCGGACAACCGACAAAACAATCGAGGTGACCTGCAGGACAATCGAACGGATCGTCGCGACAATGTTTCGGACACCCGGACCGATCGCACTGACAACCGACAAGATAACACTTCGAATCGGCAAGATTCCCGATCAGATCGACTTGAGAATCGCAATGACAATCTGACGAATTACCGGGCTGATCGCGTTGACAATATGCAGCAACGCACCGTCGATCGGGTCGATCGAAGAGATCAAGTCCGTGACCAAGTTCGAGATAATTACCCACGGGGAGCGTTCTGGGCAGATCACCCTTACTGGGGCCAATGGCGTTGGACAGCGCCTTACCGCTACACCACCTGGGCGGTTCTTTCCAACTGGGCACCCTGGGGCTCAAACAACGCAGCTAGTTACGACTACGGTGACAACATCTACTACCAGGGAGGCGATGTGTATTACGGTGACTCAATCGTCGCCAGCGAACAGGAATATGCGGAACAAGCGCAAGCGATCGTTGAGACCGCACCTGAACCAACCGCCGCAGCTGCTGCCCAAGTCAGTCAAGACGATTGGATGCCGCTAGGCGTATTCGCGATCACAGCAGACGGCGAAGCCTCCGGCCCACCTCCCAGCATGTTCTTGCAACTTGCCGTCAGCAAGGACGGCGAGATTGCCGGAACACTGTGCAAAAACGACACCGATCAAGTCGACCAGGTGGAAGGCGCCGTTGACATGGAAAGCCAGCGCACCGCTTGGGGAATCAGCGGGAAAGATTGGCCAATCATGGAAGCAGGTCTCTCCAACTTGACGGGCGATACTTGCCCCGTCTTGCTTCACTTCGATGGCGGACAGACCCAACAATATCTATTGGTCCGCGTTGAGGATGACCCCACCAAGCAGTGATCTTTCTCTGTCGATACCGACAAACATCAGTGATTACCAAACAGTCGGATGCACCCTGAGCTGATCAAGCCAGGGTTACCAGTTTGGAGTCGCTGATCTGGATTCGAACAGAAAAAGCGACGAAAACAGTTCAGCTGACACTTGCGTTGTGATCACCAATCGCCTGATAGACCGCGTTCGCTTGTCCGCAAGCGAACGCTCCCGAATCGGCATCGGATCATTTCTTGCCACCCTGCTTCACAACGGCTGACTCGTGATCCAGCTGACCGGCGACGTAACATGCGTCCCCGTTCGGCATCAGTCTAATTTAGCTGCATGATCGACCATGACTTGGATCAACGCGCGACAAAACGCGGGCAGATCGTCTGGGCGTCGACTGGTGATGTGATTTTGGTCCACCACCACTTCGGCATCAGTGTAAATCGCCCCAGCGTTGACCAAGTCATCTTTGATTCCGGGTGAACCTGTTACTTGCACGCCGCGATAGACCCCGGCAGAAATCGGAATCCAACCGCCATGGCAAATCGCGGCGATCGGCTTGGATGCGGCCTGGAAACTGCGCACCAAATCAAGCACGATAGCATCCCGACGTAATTTGTCTGGCATGAAACCACCAGGCACCACCAACGCATCAAACGATTCAGAGTGCATTTGGTCGATCGCTGCGTCACTGACGCATGGATAACCATGCTTTCCTGAATAGTGGGTGTCAGCCAGTGGGCCGGCGACGACAACTCGCGCACCCGCTTCTTCTAAGCGAAGTTTCGGGTACCAAAGTTCCAGATCTTCATAGATATCCCCGGTCAGGATCAGCACACTTTGCCCACGTAGCGGCGCATCTTCAGCAGTTATCATGTTTTCTATTCCTTCATGCCAGAATTACTTAGCGCGGGGATACTTCGGCGCTCCGCCCAAGTAGGGATAATCGTCGAAATTGATTCCATCTTGCGTGACACCATTGTTCAACAATCTGGGGTCGTCCGACTCCCTTAGCACAGATTCCAAGCGAGCTGATAAGTCTTGGATTTGCTCACTGTACTTCGAGAGCGACGCCACATTGTTGATCTGTTCTGAATCCGACCTCAAATCGTAAAACTCGATCTCCGGCCGCATTCCGAAACAGAGTTCGTAACTGAGCCGATGCTGTTCGTCACGATCTTGATTGCTGACAATGTAAGTTTTTGTCGGCCCGTTATCAGTGTCAGCAAACCAAGCATTAGGAATCACCGCTTGCTGATAATCAGGCGTTCCATTGGGCCAACGCTCGGGGTGAAAATTCCGAATCAACAAAAATTCATCAGTACGGATACCGCGACTCGGGTATCCACCTGTTTCAGGAGCAAGTTGCCCCGGAACATGCCGCTCTTTGCCGAATACGATGGCATCCCGATCGTCGCTGATGCGACCGTCTGCATCGCTGCTGAGAATCGGCACCAAACTCCGGCCTGTCATCTCTTGGTCAACTGGCAATCCCGCAGTTTCCAAAAAGGTTGGTGCCAAATCGGTCGTGCTGACAAAATCGGTCAGCACCCGATCCGCAGCGATTTTGGCTGGCCATCGGACGACCATCGGCACCCTCGCACCCAAGTCATACAAATTGCTTTTACCTCGCGGGAACGGAAAGCCATGATCCCCCGTCATCACGACAATGGTATTCTCCGACAGCCCGATCTCATCTAACCGTTTGAGTGCGTCGCCAACCAGTGAATCAAACCGCTGCACCTCAAAATAGTAATCAGCGATATCACTGCGGATGACATCCGAATCGGGATAGCAGGCCGGCAACTCAACCTCATCGATCCGCATTCCGCTCCGCTTGCCACTACCAGCTTTGTAGGGTCGGTGCGGATCACTCGAACCAAGCCAAAAACAGAACGGCTTGGCCGGATCACGCTGCTCGATAAAAGCAGCGAAGTTTTTGAAGTTTTTACCCGCTAAATCTCGGGCCTTCGTTTCTGGCCTGCCGGGCCCCCATGCCTTTCCTGTTCTGCCAGTGACATAGCCCGCCTTCGCGAGAATTTCCGGATAAGTGCCAAGCCGATCGGGAAAGACGCTCCATAGATTAGCCGCCCCTCCGAGTCGCCAATGAAACTGGCCAGTCAGAATCGCACCCCGTGACGGAGTGCACGACGGGGAAGATATATAAGCATGCTCAAACAGCACCCCCTGTCGCGCCAATCCATCAAACGTTGGCGTCTTCACGACGGCATCGCCATAGGCGCCTGCGTGGGGCCAACCCCAGTCGTCCGCGATGCAGAACAAAATGTTTGGTGGTTGCCCGTCATCTGCCGCCGCCTGCACCACCGGCACGCTGACCGCGATTACCGCAACAATTGAAAGAAGCCTACGAAAAACGAGCATGATCAAATCTCTCATCAAAAAAGTAGATCGCGGCTGATCGAATCAGACCTTCACCATCACAATCCTACTCGATCGACATTCACCGCGCAAATTGCCCTTCATCCCCTACCAAGCCAAGGTTCCCTACGAAGGCGGCCCAGAATTTCCAATCGGGAACGAGGTCTGACGTTCGCCGTCATTGCCTGTGATACCATAGTGACCAAAGGGTGAACCGATCGCTCTCGACAAAGATCGACCCATTTCGGTTCACGATTCCAATGCGGTGACTCAATCGCTCTACCGAAACCCTGGTTGTGGGATCGCGAGAAAAAGAGAGCGGCTAAACCCTCGTCCATCCAGAGACAACGCGGTTTGTAATTGGAAAATGCGAACGACGAATTCTCCTCCTACTTAAAATCCTCAATGCGTCGAACGACCTATTACTTCATCCCGTTGGTGTTCTTACTGCTGAATCTTCCAGTTCGAGCATGCTTATGGGATCGCGACACGCTGCAGCAAGAGCGGATGCGGTTTCCGTCAGCCCTGGAACTCATCACGGGTCACTTCCTTCGTCACTCTCCAGCCTTCTACCGCTGGCGTGTCGAAGATCGTTCAAAAAAGATCGCAGAGGGATCCGATGACTTGGGACTCTATGACGACTTGGCAGTTGCCCATGACAAGCTCGGGAATCACGACCAAGCGATTGAGGTAATCCTGCAGAAAGAAGAACGCTCACCGGGCTTGTACGAAACCGCGGCGAATCTAGGCACGTTTTATATTCACTCGGGAAGATTTGAAGCGGGTCTCGAACAGATCGATCGGGCGATCAAAATCAACCCGGATGCGCATTTCGGTCGTGAGCGTTACCAAAAGTTGCTCGTTGAGTACCTGCTAAGTTGCCAGATCGATGGGCAGCTATCATTGCCACTCGATGAATCACCTCGCAACGGTTTCGAGCCAAGTGGCTTCGCGACATTCATTCTTGAAGCGAACAACATCGACCTCCAAGATCCCGATGCAGTTTCAAAGGAAGTTGCAGCAGCATTGCAAGGCGTGCTCGGGATGATGCGATTTGGAAAACATGATTCACCTGTCTTGCTCGAAGCGACTGCCGACCTGATCCTCGCGAGTGGCTACCCCACGGATGGCAAAAGGCTTGCCGTTCGTGCTTTCCTGAAGGCAAGCTACGAAACAGAGACGGAGAGCGAAAAGTATCGTGAGTTGGCGAAATCCGCGATCTCTAGCCAAACATCGAGCCGCTCGGGGACGAAGCAGCTTGAACTTGAAACGCTGGAAAATACATTCCAACAAGAACTGAAACTAGCAACAGCTTGGTTTCAGGATTTGGAACTGAAAGAGCGTGAATGGATTAATCGTGGTGCTAACCCCGAAGACGAGTTCGATCAACAGTACGCAACGCCGCCTCATGCGGGGCTCATTCCCCCTGGTGACCAGCGACCACTTCGATGGACCTGGATACTAGTACTGCTCGCTCCCCTGGCGGTGATTGCCGGCTGGTGGATCAAATCACGCCTCCGCTAATCATCCAACCGGAACCGCCTGGTCAAAGCTGTAAGATGCAAATGCAAACCCACCGCAAAAAGGGAGCCATGATGAAAATCAGTTTAAAATACTGCTCGGTTTGAAATTACGAACCGATGGCCGTCAGTTTGACGAGCAAAATCCTCTGTCGCTTAAAACAAAAAATTCAAACACTGGAGCTTCAGCCTTCTTCCGGAGGTTGCTTCGAATTGGTAATCGATGATGTTTTGGTCTACTCGAAGTTGAAAACAGGCGAATTCCCGAACGAGGATGAACTCGTAAAAACAATCGAGAATGGGCTCTGACGGGAATGGCACTCTCTCCGCATGCGGGTTGCGGTTGCCAAAGATAGCCTACGTTCACAAACTCGTGACAACCCGGCCACAAGCGGTATCGCTTGTACCTGCCAGCTTTACCAAGGCCAGTTTCACTCGAACGCCATACAGGCGGATGTACCTTGGTGCATTCGTGAATGGTGGAAACGCGAAGCTCACAATGTAGGGCAGACAGGACGCAATCCTGGGCAAACCGTGCGCTACTCGAGGACCCAACAAGGTCGACTCGATCCAACCGCATGCCGCTTCAGCCATCCCGTCCAACCTAACGTTTTTCTTTCAGCGTTAGGAGCGAGTCATACCAGTGATCCGGCATCGTGATGCTTTCTGACCTCTCACTGTAACCACCATATTTGCCAGCGAATCGGAGTACCAATTTCTTTCCGCGATCCATCACGACCATGTGGTAAGTAAAATTCACGCCGCGATAAGTTTCTTTCTCGTAGAAGCGAAAAATGGTCGCTGGCAAACTGCCGACCGTGACACGTGTCGGCTGGACATCACCGTCAACGCCCTCGCTTAACTCCGGCACACTCTTAATGAGCGCCTTGGCGTAATCCCGCGGCGGGCTCGTCATCCGACTGTAGGCTTCATTGGGAATGATGGCTGCGGTGAACCGGCACCCTTCTCCATCCTGAAATCGATAAACGGCATAACCACGTTCGGTTTCCTGACGGGACAGTTCCTTGAATTCCAACGGAAGCATGATCGAGTAGCCTTCATCAAATTCAAATCGCGTTGCCGCGATAGCCGTTTCTGAAGGAACTTCTGCGACTGTCGCTTCCACTGGGTCTGCCATCACACGACGGAATACCATCGAAGCGACGATTAACAAAATCAAAATGAACAAGCAAATGATGGCGGTATAAATGATCAGATCGTTGCTGATCGAAGGCGTGTTATTTCGATTTAGATAATTAGGAAATGAACGCTCCGAAATCCGCGGGGAAGATGGCAACTGAGCGGGTACAGGCTGCTGAGAATCGTCTGGAACATCAATCAAAATGTCACATCCAGCGCAGCGAACCTTCGTTCCGCGAAGCTGAGGAGTGACTAGCAGCTTTCTGCTACAGCGTGAACACGTGATCTGCATTGGGTCGCTTTGGTTTCAAAAGCAAGAAAAGAGATTGACGGCATTGTCCCAGCATCAACCGACAGATTCTATATCGGAATCGAGACTGGCCAAATAAATCATACGGATTCGTTCAATTCGTTTTTTCACTGAGATCCACCCAACCGAGAAGGTCGAGAATGGCCCCATGCTGCATTCTCGAACACGGAAAACTCTGCGACCGATTCGTGACAGGATCTCCCTTGCCGCCCAAGGGGAAACCTAGCCACCACCTGGCGGCGAAACGCAGCCCACCGACGCTCCACCTAAATCGACTCACCACGGAGACGTGATCGACCAGCGAACAGACGACAGCGGAGAGAGACAAAGCCTCAACCGAGAAGATGGCATCGACTTTCATCGCATCTCAATCGCGGACCTTCGCCCAACAGCAAACCGGCAATTCATCGCTCACTTTGAATTTCGTCGATCGCATCGCTGCCGTGACGATCCTCGGCCTTGAAGTCTGACTGAGCCTTTGACTCCCTGCCTCTGTCAATTTGGATTACCTGCTGTGGCTTCTCGGTTAGATGAGCAAGCAGAAAGTCAATTACGCCGCGGTACCGATCGGGATCAAACTTCAACAAGTCTTGGTGAACTGCACCCTTGAATTCAACAAATCGCTTCGGTTCTTTCGCCGAATTATAAATCTGCAAACTCTCCGCAATCGTTGTATGGGCATCCTTTTCACCAGCAGCGACCAGAATTGGGCAACCGACTTTGTCTACGTAATCGATTGGGCGGAGCTGCGACGCTGCGATTCCAAGACGAGGCTTCATCTGCACCAAAAGAGCTGGCGCAAGAACATAGCTCAACGGCCCAAGCCTCATCGAGATGCGGTTCTGAACTGCTGCGTGGATGGTAGGGTAAACCGATTCAATCACCAAAGCATCGATCTCTAATGGTGATGCAAACAATGCTGCCGCACCACCTAATGACCAGCCAACAATGCCAACCTGATGATCGGGGGTCTTGGTTCGAACAAATTCGACAGCAGCCATCACATCTAAACGCTCACGATAACCAGCTGTAATGTTATCGCCCGGCGACTCGCCATGGGCTTGTAGATCAACCAACAACGTCGTGCAGCCAGCTTCATGCAATAAACCAGAACGCCCGAGCATCGCGCGGCGATCGGAGCGGATCGGATGAAGCAGGATCACAGTCGCCTTCGCGTCTTGATGCGGCACATACCAAGCAGAGAGCGGCGACCCAGATTTCGACTTGATTTCGACGGTCTGAATCCCAACCTCGCTCGGCGGTGGCCCAACCACTCGATTCGCCGGTGCCACCAGTTCGCCACCGACGTACCAAGTTATTCCTGCAAATGCAGACAACATAGTGGTGCAGATGCCAAAGGCTAGAAGGCGAATTTTTTGCGACTTCATTTGATCTCATGACGTCAAAGAAAAAGGCGAGCGTTAAATCCTAATCGACCCAAAACCATTGCTTGGTTCTTCAGCCGCACCGGTCTCTAGCACGCCACCTTGATACCAGACTATTCGTCGCTGCTGTTCGCTGCAACATAAATGAACAAACCGCTTCAGGGGTTGAAAAGAAATTCTCAGCTTGCTCAGTGGCACGCCCCAGTCAACATCAATGTTCGAGAGTTTCGCGTCGCCGACGAGCAGGTGCAATCAAGCCTTGTCAAAAAGCAAGGACCAGAAAGGGTAAATGCGCAAGCGAATCAGAGTTTGCATACCGCGGTAAAGTTACCAAATCCCGAAGCTAACTTTCGAACGCCGCCTGGCACTCTAGCACTCTGAACCTGAACCGGCTCAATAAGACGGACCCGAATGACATCGCATTAATGGGAATGCGTCACGACCGTCATGAACCTTGCCTATCGATGTTCCACATGGGCGAGGTAAACGTGCGCAAATTTGACCTAATCGTTACGACCGCACGGGAACCCGAATTATTCCGAGCGACGCAATCAACCCCTTTGTGTCAATCTTGCGGCTCAGCTGGCAAAACAAACCGACCGTTCTGTCACAATGGGGGCACTAAGCAGACCTCTTTGCGGGCAGCCGCACCCCTTTTGCAAAAACGGAACCGTGGCTTCATTCGCACAATCTGGGCGTTTTTGGTTAAACTCGCGCGAGGCTCCATGGGCGATCTGGCGAGCAATAACCTCGGGCCACCCCGAGTAGATGGGCACGACTAGATCGATATCGTTCAGACTCCAGCCAGTTGAAGCGACCTAGGTTGCCGACGAGATGAACCAAAGTCCAATGCCCCTCCCCACGAGCTACTGCCAATAGCGACGATGATTGCCACGCGAAATTTCCCGAACGGTTTTTCGGTAAACTCAGATCCACGATGAACTCCAGGAATGAACTGAAGCCAGATGAATTTCTGAAGTTGATTCATCATTTCGCGCTTGATCTGCTTCAACGCTCGACACTCGACGAAATTCTTTGGTTGATTGCAGACCGCGTGATCGCAGGGATGGGGTTCGAAGATTGCGTGATCTATCTGTTAGATGCCGAACAACAGATTTTGATTCAAAAAGCAGCCTACGGCCCCAAGAATCCTGAAGGCCATGTGATCAAGAACGCGATCGCGATTCAGGTCGGTCAAGGAATCGTGGGGAGCGTCGCGAAGTACGCGATCGCCGAACGGATCCCAGATACGCGATTGGATACACGCTACATCATCGATGACGACTTTCGCCTCTCTGAACTCGCCGTCCCGATCATGCTGCAAGGAAAATGCATCGGCGTTATTGATACCGAACATGCCGCACCAAACTTTTACACCGAACGGCATGAAGAATGGTTAACGACCATCGCTTCGATCGCAGCGACAAAGATTTCGGACGCCAATCGTGCCGAAGAACTAAAACGCACGATCAAGCAGCTCGAGACCACGCGAAGAAAACTAGACAAACAAGCGGAAGCCTTAAAACAAGCATCCAGAAACGCGGAAAAGGCCAACCTAGCCAAGAGTGACTTCATGGCAACGATCAGTCATGAAATGAGGACTCCCATGAATGGCGTGCTTGGCATGACCGACTTGCTACTGGAAACAGAACTTGATGCAGAGCAATTTGAGTTCACCCAGGCGGTGAAAGCCTCTGCCAGTGGCCTGATGAGGATCATCGATCAGATCTTAGATTTCTCGAGCATCGAATCAGACGCTATTCGACTCAAAAAACGCCCTTTCAAGTTCGATGACTTAATTGATGAAACGCTTGCGATCTTCCAGATCCAAGGAAGAATCGAAGGAACCATCGTCTCCTCCACGATCGACCGAGACGTACCGGCCTGGCTGAATGGAGACGCAAGCAGGATTCGCCAGGTCTTGGTCAATCTGATCAATAATTCGTTGAAATTCACCAGCGCGGGACGCGTCGATGTATTCGTTGAATCTCAGCCGTTGGAGGAACCCGAGAATCACGGTCCGGTGACCGAAACCGAGCACATCCAGTTGCATTTTGAAGTACGCGATACTGGAGTTGGATTGCCAGACGGAAATAACGAATCGCTATTCTCGGCCTTTACCCAAGCCGACATGTCATCGACTCGCTCCCACGGTGGCACCGGCTTAGGCCTCGCCATCTCTCGCGAACTAGTCGAACTGATGGGAGGCCGTTTGTGGTGCAAAAACAATGAACCCAACGGATGCTCGTTTTTCTTTACCGTAAAACTTGAAACCGCTAATCCCAAGCATTACCCAGAAATTTCCAATGCAAAAACATGCTTGAACGCCAAGGTGCCGCGCCCGTCACCATCAGACAAACAACAAAACCTGAAGATCCTGTTGGCAGATGACTCACCAGTCAATCAAGCTCTAATGCTCGCACTGCTGACAAAATGGGGACACGAGGTGAGCATCGCAGACAACGGGAATAAAGCGATTCAAATTTGGCAAACCGCCGAAAAGCCATTCGACCTGATCCTGATGGATGTGTTAATGCCGGAATGTGACGGCATAGATGCGACCACAAAAATACGCGACCTCGAGCAAGAATCCGATACCCATACACCAATCATCGCATTGACCGCTCAATCCTTGAAGGGTGACCGAGAAACATGCTTGCGGGCTGGTATGGATGCATACGTCAGCAAACCACTCTCGCGAGAACTCCTCAAAGAACTGATCTTTCGCTTAACCTAGTCCTGTGTCTGACCTGCAACTGTGTCTGACCTGGCACAAAGGCCTTGAGCCTCGTCGCCCCAGCATCTCGCAAAAGCACCAATTCACTCGGTTAGCCCCATCAACGGCAAAGACACCCCGACTGCTCAACGCACCGGCTAGAGCTTTGACCATCTTGCGTATCGTTGGCGCTCCGAAGGGCTTCGAAACCACGTTTAATTCATTGCCGCCGCCGAGTCTACTCGGCCCAATCCCCGAGCCTGGCTGGCCATCATCTCTGACGCAACAGCGGTCGGTGACTGGCTATGACAGTCACTGGCAAGATTCGCACAGCAAAATGCTAGCCGTCCAGATAAATCGGAATCTTCTCCGATTTAATACCCCCTAGCAGATTCGAACTACTGTTTCTGGACTGAGAGTCCAGCGTCCTGGGCCACTAGACGAAGGGGGCGGCGAATGTTCTTAGCCGGCTCGCTGATCGATGTCGGATACAAAACCGAAGTCATGATCCGATCGCTCTGCACCGTAGCTTAATGCATAGCCAAATTTTTCCCACCATGCAAGCCAATATCTAATTCTGATTCGACAATTGCTGATGAAAGAGGGTTCGGAAGGCTGCCAGCAACAGACGATTCCCTTGCGACCGAAACTGGTATCGGTGCAGGCTACGAGCATTCCATGGTGCAGGTTGCTCGCGAGATGATCGAGACAACAGTCCGGCTGGAAACTTCGCTTGCCACCACGCCCCCGCTTGGTTTGCGATCACCGCCGGGAATGCCGATCCACTGAATTGAAAACGCGCGGGTCGCTTGCCCGCCGATGCCTACGCGGACCGATTGCTCACCCAGCCTTTCACTGAGCACCCAGCCTTTCACTGAACACCCAGCCTTTCACTGAGCGGCATACATCGAACGTCAATCCACTCTCCACGCGGATTTTAGGCTGGGATGACCGCCCTGTTCAGTATGCTTTCACGTAGCAAGCTTACTCGTCAGAAAACCTGAGCGTTCAAGTTCTATCAATGCTCTTTTTCGCTCGATTCCCCACCGATAGCCACCTAGTTTGCCGTCACTTCGAATGACGCGATGACAGGGGACAGCAAAAGCCAATTGATTTGCCGCGCAAGCGCTCGCAACGGCACGCGTCGCGGTTGGTTTGCCAAGACGACGAGCCAGTTGAGCGTAGGATTCAGTACTCCCGGCTGGTATTTCTTGCAGTCCCTTCCACACCAGTTTTTGGAATGGTGTACCGTTGAACTCAAGCGGGAGCGGCAACTCGGTCGACGGTTGCCGTAACCCCAGCCGCAGAGCAGTGACCCAAGCTTGAAGTGTCTCCGTCATTCCGCTCCTTGCCGTAGAAAACTGCTGATGCATCATCAAACGCAACTGTGTTTCATCCTCGCCAAACGCAACACACCGCAAACCATGGTTTGATCCACCCACCAACATCGATCCCAACGATGTTGGTACGACTACAACCTGGGTGACTTTTGCATCGGTTCGCATCGCGATAGCCTGAAAACGGTTAGGAAGCTGGAACGACGGCGATCACGTTTCATCGTCAGCTAGCAACATTTTTTCGACAGCTTGCTTGCCAGTCATTCCGATTTCGATTCGCATTTGTTCTGCTTGCGGAGTAACACCAACGATCGTCGCATCAAGAAGATCTTCTGGCTCCACCAGGGGATGGTCTGGCGTCCCTTTGGCAATCGCAATCGCCTGCCCAAACTCGGCCGCCGTTTTCAAATCATAGATCCCACAACCCACGATGCCGACCTTGGTCATAATCGAACAGTATTGACCGTTTTTCCAGCGATGGCTCATACCGTTGGCACAGCCATGATTAAATTGCATCGCTCGCGTGATGGTTCGAGGCAGAGCATCACTCATCATAAGTCCTCGTCGGGGAATTGAATCCCAACAATTTATCATCTCGGAGCGAGGCTTGGCATCGCTTGAAGACGCGAACGTCTCGCGAACCTAAATTGCAAACCGATTTCACCGGAGTTTGGTTCTGGGGAGTCAGGCGAGTTCACCGTAATAGAAACAGAATCGAAATTCACGCCCTGAGTGAGTTCCTTTCGCACTTCCCACGCTTTGTTGTCATTACTGGCACAGACCATTAACGATGCAAAAGTCAACTCAGGTTCGAAAAATGCGCGACGTGGATTCACTTCGACCCGAAGTGATCACCTGGACTGAAAGAGCAAATCGGGGACGCTGCTCAAGTAGCCTTTAGCATTCGACCGGAGGGATCGAATTGTCTCAGTGTCTTGCTTAAAAAGAAATCAAATTGAAGAAAGCAGATGGGAATAATCAGGATGAATAACCAAGGGACTGCCCAGCCACTCCGGCTAAACACCGGCGGTGTGGCAGCGAAGCAAACCTGAAGATCACCCCAATGAACACCATCACGGTAAACTGGAATCAACAAACTATGCGCATTCTTGTCGATCAATTGGTCGCGTTGAAAAGCTGAACTCTCCACATTCACGGAGGTCTCACCATCAGCCAACAGCAAACAAATGGACTGAAGGGATGGATCACTTTCGACAAGAGAATTGAAGGTTTCCGGGATCGCCTCCATCTGACTAGCGGATGCTAACGCCGAGCAACTGCTTGCCAACCACTCGCAAAGCAATAAACGATCGCCAGCAAGGTCGCGCCGCCGAGAGGAAAGAGAGCCCGCAGAGTCGGCAATCAGCAACGTGCTAACCATCATGCCAACTAATCCAAGGGCGATTCGCTTTCGTGGTGGGAATTTCTCGAAGAGAGACATCATCAAACCGAATGCTCAAGGGAATTTGGAAACAGCCAAACCAAACACCGCCAAACGGGTGGCAAAAAACACTACGATGTCGCGAGAGCAAATTCCAGGCAGCGGCGACCGGACCACCCAGATTGGTGTTGCATTCGAGAATCTGAACGGATCACGCCGATCATGTGGCTTGCATTAGCGAGGCAACTCCCCAGCGCATCCACCCTCGGTCCAAAATGACTTAAAAAACTGCCAACACCGAAGACGGCCCCTGCGTTCCCCCAAAGCGACACTTCGTGACGCCAAGATCGTCGACCGCTTCCCTGCCTGACTCGTCACTCTCTCACTCAGATCACGTGAGACCGATGGGTTAAATGTGGAAAACCAGACGCGTACAATATGCAGATGCGAAATACGACTAGTTTGATCACGATCCTGTTTTTCTCGGCGTTCGCCCACAGTGCAACGCCCCCCAATATCGTCTTCATCTTGGCAGATGACCTGGGCTATGGCGATCTTGGCTGCTACGGCCATCCGAGTGCCGAAACTCCAAATTTAGATCGGATGGCCAGGTCCGGTGTCAGGATGACGCAACATTACGCCAACGGGCCGGAATGCAGCCCGACACGCACCGCTTTTTTGACTGGCCGTTACCAGCAACGAGTTGGCGGCCTCGAGTGTGCAATCGGAACAGGCAACGTGGGGCGTTACGATGATGCGATTCGGTTAGCTGCGAGTCGTCAACTTGGATTGCCCGCTGATAAGACAATCATCCCAGGTGAACTGCTCAAGAGAAGTTATCGTTGCGCGATTTTTGGCAAATGGCATCTCGGTTACGAGCCAAAGTTTCATCCAATGCGGCACGGCTGGAATGAATTCTTTGGCTACCTCGGTGGCAACGTGCACTACTTCAACCATCGTGAGACAAGCCCATTGCATGTTCTGTTTGATGGTGAATTCCCAGTTCACCGTGACGGCTATATGACCACACTGATCACGGACGATGCGGTGGAATTCATTCAATCGCAAGATGGTCCCTTTTTTCTTTTCGTCTCCCATGAAAGTCCACACTTTCCTTTCCAAGCTCCCGGGGACATGGCAAAAGAAGTCACCGAAGAAAACTGGATGCAGATCGACTCAGATGCCTACGTCAAGATGTTAGAAAACTTGGATACTGAGGTGGGTCGAATCCTCGATTCACTCGACGCGAAAGGGCTAACCAACAACACACTGGTTGTCTTCGCTTCGGACAACGGCGGCTTTGCGGGAGCGTCTTACATGGGGTCACTTCGAGGAGCCAAAGGCAGCACACATGAAGGCGGCATCCGAGTTCCGATGATCGCAAAATGGCCCGGAAAAATCGAACCGGGGACGACGAGTCGTCAAGTCTGTGCGACATTCGACCTGACCCATTCGTTCCTTAAAATCGCCGGCGCGACAACCAACGATATCCCACTGGACGGCATTGACCTGATCGGGCATTTAACGTCTGGGGCAAAGGATTTTCCACGCACCTTGTTTTGGCGTGGGCGACGCGGCCAGCGGACCTGGACCGCAATTCGCGATGGAGATCACAAACTGGTCAGCAAACTTGAAAATGGCAGACAGCAAGCATGGCTTTATGACTTGTC
>JAQWPZ010000252.1 GCA_029245125.1 Rubripirellula sp. | reverse complement strand
CGCAATCGTGATGTTTGCCGTCGCGGGGGTTTACCTCTGCGCGGTTTGCCAAGTATTCGATCGGCCAGGCTTTTGGGGCGGAATTGCTGATCACCCGAATGCCTTAGCGACGAGAATGTCAGTCGAAGAATTTGCAGAAGTGTTTGGTTACCTGTTGGTTGCCTTTTCTGGTTTGGAGGCTGTCATCGAAACGTTTGGCCGACGGGTCACGGGACAACTTGCGCTGGCGTCTGATAACGAGACGCCAGCCGAAGCGTCACCGCGTAGGGCTGCTTGAACATCGAACCTGGTCAGGTGAAAAAGTGGCGTGAGGAGAATTGCTTGCTCGGTGGCGGTTGTTTCTCGCCTGAGCGGAATCCTTGTCTGCACTCTAAGCGGAACCCTTGCCTGCACTCTGAGCGGAAGAATCGTGCGGTCACCGCATTTTGGTTTCGACACGAGATTGTTTACTTGAGGGCCAAGGGCCATTGAGACTCGAACCGGTTTTCGGAAGCTGACAATCGTGCGTGGATCAAGTCGCGGACGATGCCAAATTCAGAATGTCGTCGGTGTCTCAGTCCGATACGCCCTGGTTCAGTTCTAAGTCAGTTGCAGAAACGGTTTGCAAGGCTGTGAAAGGTGGCTTGGTGGCAGCAGTTCAGTGAGCGGTATCCTGTTATGCTACAGCGCCGCATGAAAAGATCCGTTTTGCCTCTTCCGCCTGATGGATGAGCATGTTTCATGCATTCGGAGTCACTTTTCTAAGCCTCGCAAGGTCGCTGATGTTGAAGCCATTGATGTTGTTGTTCGTTGGTATGGTCGCGATGCCAACTGCGGTGCCGGCGCAACCCCCAATCCGGAAATTTGATGCCGCGGATGCACCGTCGTTCACGGTGTTAAAACCAGGGGAAGCTCCCCCAATTCATGCAGACGGCAATACGCTTGATGTCCATAGTAATTTTGTGATTGGTCCGGAGTATGTGCCGGCTTCCGAAAACCAAGTGGTGGATGGGGTTCCTCGCGGAACGGTTCGGCAATTCAAAATCGATTCCAGGAAAACCAAGCTTTTTAATCCTGGGATTGCCAGAAAACAGTTTGGTACGGTCGATCCAAAGAACCCCAAAACACTGATCGTTCAGACGCACGAGATCGACTTTGAGCGGCAGATTACCGTCTACGTTCCTGCCCAGCATCAGGCCGGGTCGACATCACCATTCATGGTGGTCCACGATGGCCCGAAGGGGAAACCGGATCTTGCTCTGCCACGCATTCTTGACAACCTGATTGCACAAGAGCGAATCCCGCCCATTGTCTTAATTCAGATGGCAAATGGGGGTGGCGACGCCCAGGGGCATCAACGTGGTCGGGAATACGACAACATGTCCGGATTATTTGCTGAGTACATCGAGGCCGAGGTTTTGCCGCGCGTCGAAGAAAAGTTTCAATTGAAGTTGACCAAAGATCCCGAGGGGCGGGCAGTGATGGGATCGAGCTCGGGCGGCTCTGCCGCACTGATCATGTCTTGGTTTCGGAATGATTTGTATCGCCGCGTCCTGACAACCTCGGGAACCTTCGTCAATCAGGCATGGCCCTTCGATCCTGAGTATCCCGACGGTGCGTGGGGGTTTCACAAGACGCTGCTTCCCAACAACCCCAAGAAGCCTATCCGATTGTTTATTTCCGTCGGCGATCGCGATCATCTGAATCCCAATGTGATGCGTGATGAGATGCATGATTGGGTGGCAGCGAACCACCGGATGGCCGAAGTTTTGAAATCGAAAGGTTATGAATACCAATACCTCTTTTGTCGCAATTCAGGCCACGGCATTCGCAATGCGAAGGCGCAGTTCCTGCCGCACGCGATTGAGTGGGTTTGGGCCGGCTTTGGTGAACGCGAGATCAAGTGACTGAGCGGGGTGAGCGAAATCGAGATCGGTTGCCCTATTGAACGCCCTTTGTTGCTGGGGCGGCTGGCGATGCTGGGGCCAGCTTGCGAAATTTGGCGAGCAGTTCCAAACGCTTCTTGTTCAACGATTTGAACTCGGGGCTCTTGCGGTCTAGCTTTTCGCGGCGTGCGTTCAACGCCTTCATTTCCGCAGCTAATGCACGACGTTCGGTTAAAGCCTTGCTAGCCGAACGATCGACTTGGCTTTCAACATCCTTCCAGTTGTCGCTACGAAAGACAGAGGTGGGCAGTCCCTCGCTGTTGACCAGGTTAGCGCCGGCGGGATTCGCTGCCCATGCATAGCGAACCGCGATCGGTCGTTCGACTTGGGCACTGCTGACGATGACTGCGTCGCCAACAATTCTGGCATCTGCCCAGTGCCAAGTGCGATTCTTTCCGGCGATCTCGAATCGCTGTAATGGTTTCCCATCACGTGATTTCAATCCCTCACCAATTTGCCTGAATGTTACCCGCATTGTTCCATCGGTAGCTTCTGCCGCTTGAAAGAGCGGTCCGGAAAAGACGAGGTTGCGACCATAGTCTTTAGCCAGTGCCCACCGGGCCAGGCGTTCGCCTGGGGCTTTCTTGTTTTTGGGGTGGATGTCACCAGCTTCCCCTACGTCGTTGATAACGGCCATTCCAGTCTTCGGTGTGGTATCCAGGATCTGCCTCATGCGATCCTGGAGTAACGCCCACGCATCGGGAGTACCCGGTTCGGATGATGGTTGCCGGAAGTTAGCCAGTTGAACAAAGTAGAAAGAAAATTCATCGTTCCAACGCTGCCGCCAGTCACGAATCATCAGTGGTAACGTCTGGTCGTAGGGGACGGCATTGGGTTTCGCATTCGCTTCTCCTTGATACCAGATCGCACCTTTCATCGTGTAGCCGATGAAGGGATGAATCATGGAATCGAACAGCACACCCGGCTTGCCTTCGGTGTTTAGCGGACGCTTTGGCGACGCGGGTTTCCTCGTCAACCGACCTCGTTGATTGGCTGGCTTTTTTTTCCACGCGTCTCTGGCTGCTTCCCACCGTTCCAACCGTGCTTCGTAGGCAACCTCCGCCTTGGCGGGATCATAGGTCGCATCTGCTGCCAATACTGCATCGACCAGCTGCTTGGTGCCGGGTAATGTGTTGAGCGCTTCGCGACTGGTGAAGGTTTCGACCGGCTTTCCACCCCAGGCGGTTTTGATGATGCCAACAGGGATGTTCAAATCTTGATGAAGTTTGCGGGCAAAAAAGAACGCAACGGCGGAGTATCCGGGTGCCGTTTCTGGGGTGCACTGGGTCCACTCACCAGCGATGTCATCTTGAGGCTCGCTCGCGGTTACGGTCGCGGCGTTGAACATACGCAGTTGTGGGAAATCGGCTTGAGCAATCACTGCTTCGATTTCCGGAATTCGATTCATGGTAAAAGCCATGTTCGATTGCCCCGAGGCTAACCAGACTTCACCCACGACTACGTCTTTAATCGTGAACTTGCTACCGCTTGAGTCGATGGTTAGATCGGCACCTTGCGAATCTGCGGGGCCTGTTTCGATCTCAACTCGCCAGCTGCCATCTTTGCCGGTTTGCGTCTCGATTCTGCTGCCTTTGAATGAGACGGTAAGCTCCACCTCTGCTGGCCCAGACCCCCATATCGCTGCCGATCGCTCTCGCTGCAGCACCATATGGTCGCTGAAAAAATGCGGTAGTGAAACCTGAGCAAGTAGAGTCGCCGGGGAAATCGCAGCGAGGGCTGAGGCTAGAATGATTTGATTCAATCGGTTCATGGTGGTGGACTTGCATTCTTAAGATTCAGTATTGAACATCGACCGAGGTCGGAGGCGATCGAAATCACTCCGCTGCGCTCAAGCTTATCAGTTCGGATGAGGTGGCAAGCGGAGTAGGGACCGAGGAGGGATTGGGGCCGCATTCTTGCCGCGCGGATTGTCCTGTTTGTAGTTCAGCGGTGATAGTTGTACCCCTTCCAGTGGAAATAACGCTTGGGACTGGCTGGGGGACCTATCCTGACGAATGCGAGGGTTGGAAGCGTGAAGCTCGCCGATCGAGTCACATCTGCCGTGCTGACCGCGAGCTTGGGAACACCTACCGCCGGGGCAAGGCATCAGCTGCCATCAGTCGACTCGATTTCGCGGGTGGAGGCTTTGCAAAGAGGTGCGGTCTGGCAGACGATGCAGAGCGGGGGGGACGTCAGGTCCGTGGCGTCTGCGGGGTGACATTCACCAGTTATTCGAAAAAATTTGATCGCTAATCCGCAGGCTGACGATCGTTTCAGCGATCTTCGGAAAATAGATTTCTCTGCGATCTCGTTTGTTTCCAACAGTTCGTAGAGGGCATGTGGTAAGCTCAGGTGTTCTAATCCCTTCTAACTCAGGCTTTTTCAAGGATCGGTCAGATGTTCGTTTCACGCTATTTCGTGGCTTTCTTATTACTTTTTTGTTGTTTATTGGTCGGCTGTGGTGGGAGCACGGAGCCAACTGCGGTCAGCGATGATGAGCTGCAGCAGTACATCAACGAGAACGCAGATGATATCGCTGAGCAAGAGCGAATCGACGAGATGGAGGAGCAAGCGGAAGAAGAGGAAGAGGACGACGACGAATAAAGTTAGTTTTTTTGTTCTTTTCGATCGAATGCAGTCTGCTGTTCGGCTTGGATGCCAGCCGGTGATGATCGGCGTTTTTATGTTGAAAGTTCTTTTCTAGATAGGTTTCTAAAGTATGCGAATTTCTAAAAAACAAAGCGGGTTCACGCTCGTTGAATTGTTGGTCGTGATCGCGATCATCGGAGTGCTGGTCGGCTTGCTGCTGCCAGCTGTGCAGGCCGCGCGGGAAGCAGCCCGCCGCATGAGTTGCAGCAACAACTTCAAGCAAGTTGGTCTCGCAATTCACAACTATCACTCCGCTTACAAGCAGTTGCCATTGCAAGGTGGTGGAACGGGACTGAATGGTTTTCCATCGATCGGTCGAACCGATGAACCCCCAGGGAACGACCAAAACGACTTGAGCTTCCTGGTTGGTCTGACTCCGTTCATGGAGCAGCAGGCGTTATGGGAAGATATTTCGAATCCTTTTCTTGTTGTTTCAACCGAGAACCTCTACGCGGCAATGGGGCCTCGGCCGACTATCGCGCTGAGTCGTCAAGGCCGGAATCCATACACCCCTTGGTTAACCGAGATTCCGACTCTTCGCTGCCCCAGCGATCCGGGCGTTGGTTTGCCATCTCAAGGTCGAACCAACTACGGATGCAACCTCGGCGATTCGATCCACCGCAACCAAAATGGATTGCGTAACAATGCCGGAAATACATCCGCTGGGATGGCAAGGAATACACGCGCAGCATGCCGGGGTGCCTTTGTTCCCCGCAAGGATTCGAAATTCCGTGACATTCTTGATGGTCTTTCCAACACGATTGCTTGTGGCGAAATGCTAACTGACCTTGGCGATCGTACGATCCAGGGGACCGGCCTTCATGCACGAAATAACGGGCTGGGCAATAGCAATGCCATGCTGGATCCTTCGGTTTGCCGACCGTTCATTGATCCCGAACGTCCCTCGAACTGGGCAGAAGGCGTCGCGCTGTCGGGCGGTTCTCAAAACCGTCGCGGATTCAAATGGGCGCTTGGTCGTCCTATGTACAGCGGCATCACGACCATTCTGCCCCCCAACAGAGAAGTTTGCATGAACTCTGGTTCGACTGGGCGTGGTGTTGTGCCGCCCAGTAGCTATCACCAAGGTGGAGCACACATTTTGATGTGTGATGGTGCCGTTGTCTTCATCACCGACTCAATCGAGGCGGGGAATTCGAATGCGCCAAACGTTCGGAGAATTGGCCCTCCCAATTACGGAGCACCTGGATCGGAAAGCCCGTATGGCTTGTGGGGTGCACTGGGCACTCGTGCTGGCAAGGAAACGGTCGAAGAACAACTGAACCAGTAAATGGTCTAGTTTCGCAATTTGGCCTGATTGTTGCTTGCCAAATTGTTCTCAACTGAAAACATCAAGCCTGGTAGACGCCAATGGGGTGACTGCCAGGCTTTTTTTGATCCCGCATCGAATCATGCAGAGTCTTGTCAGGCCGGCGTTCAAGGGAACTGCTCGTGGATGAGCGGTAAAGGACTGGGAAAGGGAATTTTGATCTGCACCTCGTGTCAGCTCCCACGCTCGTGTTAACGCGTTTGCTTGATAACACACGTTCGCTTGCTTTGGTAACTATTTTCGTCGTTACTCTCTGACGCGTTTCTGTGACGACGCCTCGTGTTCGGATACTCCGTGGCACTGGGATGGACAGGCGTTTCACTGGAACTGGGAAGGCCTGCAGTGATCTGAGAGATGTGATTTTCCCTCTGATGCTGACATGTTTGTCTCCTTTTGACGTTGTGGGTAAAGCTCTAATGACAGGGAATCAGAGAAGTCTGCGTTAGATTTCTATGCGAGCGGTAGAGTTAAGATGGGACGAGGCGGAGCGGCGTCTTTTTTCGATGAAAGTCGCATCTGCAACGGAGGAGGTGGGTTGGTTGTCGGTCGTAGATCGCTCGCGTCGGTGAAGCAGTCGTAGAGCGAATAGGGCTCTGACGCGTGCCGCCCGCATGGTCGGTTATCCTTGTTTACTGAAGGAATCCGGAGGTTATCCCCGCCCTTCCCTTACACACCCCTTCTCATTCGTCCGCTGCCCTTTCATTGCACAATCGCAGCCGAACGCGACAAATCGTTTGAAAGCACCATCAATGCCCAAATGCATCATGAAAAATCTCCAGATTATATTTGTGTTCGTTTGCGTGATAACGACTCCGGCCATTGCGGAGACACGCAAGAATATCGTCCTCATCTTGGCGGATGATCTTGGTTGGGCCGATACGACACTTTTTGGAAAGACCTCACTCTACGAAACGCCGAATATCGAGCGTCTTGCCGCGCGAGGTATGACTTTTTCCAATGCGTACGCGAGTCCCATTTGTTCGCCGACGCGTGCGAGCATCATGACCGGACAGAATCCTGCCCGGCACGGGATGACGGCGCCGGCGGCTCATCTCGAAATTGAACGATTTCAAGCGAGTGCCGGTGACAGTGGGCCGCCACATCAGAAAAGTTCGAATGTCCGATCGGCAACACGATTGGATCCATCGTTGCCGACACTTGCCAAGGTGTTGCAGAACGCGGGTTATGCGACAGCCCATTTCGGCAAATGGCATTTGGGGCGTGAGCCGCATTCCGCACTGGAGCTCGGATTCGATGTGGACATCCCACACTGGTACGGTCCGGGGCCCAAGACTGGCTACCTCGCTCCTTGGGATTATCCAAACCTAAAAGAGAAAGCGGTTGGCGAGCACATCGAAGATCGAATGGCGGAGGAGGCGATTCGATGGTTGAAAGAAAGGGACCGCACCAAGCCCTTTTTGATGAACTATTGGCAATTTTCCGTTCACGCGCCGTTCGGTGCCAAGCCCGAATTGATTGATCGCTACCGCGCCAAGGTAGAGCGTGGGGAAGCCCAGCAGTCACCCACTTATGCCGCTATGGTGCATTCATTAGATGATGCCGTTGGCAGTCTGATCGATGCGATCGATGCCGAAGGTATTGCAGATGAAACGGTCATCATCTTCTATTCAGATAATGGCGGTAACATTCATTGCGGCCTTGAAGAAATCGATGCCTCGGGGGAAGAGTACATCACTGCGATCACCAGTAACCATCCGTTGCGTGGTGGGAAAGGCGGTATTCATGAAGGTGGCGTTCGTGTTCCCGCTGTGGTTGTGTGGCCGGGGGTGACGAAACCAGATTCACGTAGCGAAGTACGCATACAATCCAACGATTTGTATCCAACCATTCTCAGAATGGTAAATCTTACATGGCCCCAAGGTCATGCAATCGACGGAGTCGATTTCGGGCCAGCATTACACGGCAAGGGAATGGATCGCGGGCCAATGTTTACGTACGTTCCGGGCCACGGGAATACACCGCAGTGGCTGCCGCCTTCGATGTCGGTGCATCATGGTGATTGGAAACTGATTCGCACCTTTCATTATGGTGACGATGGAAATCATGCGTATCGTCTTTACAACCTCCGAGCAGATATCGGTGAAAACAATAATCTCGCGTCCGAGCATCCAGATAAGGTCAAGACGCTTGATAAGCTGATCGAAGATTACATCGTCGCCGCTGATGTTGTTGTGCCGCTGCCGAATCGCAATTTCGATCCGGCAAAGTTTGATCCGTCAAGCATCGGTGTCCAAGCTGGCGGATTGAAGATGCCTCCGCCGGTGAAGGGATCCAAGCCGAAACAGCAAGGGGAACCTTCGAGGACGAACGGTAAAGGATTGTTGGGTTGGGCCGCCAAAAGTGCCACTGTTAAGTTCGATTCAGACTCACTGGTCGTCGAGGTTCCGAGTGGTCGTCAATCTTTCATCACGAATGCGAAGTTGCGAATGGATGGGCCCGTGGAGTTCAAAATGCGGGTCCGGACTCAGGCTGGCGGCACTGGGCGAATTCAATGGCGGACCGAAGCACAAAAGAGCTTCCCCAAAAATGGCCAAGACCAATCGTTTAAAATCGTTGGTGGCGACTGGCAAGAGTTGAGTGTTCCACTTGCGGTCGACGGCAAGCTGATTCACCTTCGCTTGTTTCCACCGAGGCAAAAGCAGCCGCTCTTTATCGACTGGATCGAAATCGTACCGAATGCTGCGAAGCCAGAGGGGCGTAAACGCTGGGATTTCCGAGACGCGAAAACTGCCGCGACGCGGCAGTGAATTTGCCGTGCGATCAATCGACTGTTTGTCACTCGCGGGACGATGAAGTGACCACTTGAATGTACAATCGGGTTTCATTTTCAACGCTGACCCGTTTGTTCGGGCGGTTCGCTCTGCAGATGAATTCTGGAATTTCGCAAGCCCGTGCTAGGATCACACAAGGTGCAAAAATGAAACCATCCCATTCGATTTCCGTCGCCGTATGGGCGGTTTTGATGTTGGCACCCGTATTCGCCGAACAGCCCGGATCGCCATCCATTGCTTCGCCACCCTATGCTCCTGCATTTTATGCGTTTGAAAATGGCGTTCGGTTCGGTTCTGCGGAACAAGACGCCAAGGTATTGCGCGAGCTTGGCTTTGCTGGAATCAGCCAAGTGCATGCGGGCGGCGACAAGCTTGGCCGGCAGGTAGCAGCTTTCGAAAAGGCTGGATCGAAAGTTTTGAGTGTCTATCTGGACGTCGGGGAAACGCCGCTCACGCGAGAGCTTGTCCAACCTTTGGCGAATCGCGATGCACTGATCGAAATTACAATCCGCAAGCTGACACCGAAGACTGTTCAAGCCGTTCGGGAAACTGCGGAAATGGCCAGTCAGCTGAATATCCGAGTGGCACTTTATCCGCATCATGGCAATGCGATTGCAACGATGCCGCAAGCGATGGAGTTGATTCAAAAGGTTGGCCATCCCAATCTTGGTGTGATATTCAACCTCTGCCATTTTCTTAAAAATGAAAAGGTCGAAGATCTGGAGGTCGTGTTGAAGACCGCGGGATCACGTTTGTTCGCTGTCAGTACCTGTGGTGCTAATTCAGCAGGGGAAGATTGGGGGCAACTCATCAAGCCGCTAAATCAAGGTGATTTTCCTCAGACTCGACTGATGCGAACGCTCAAGAAGTTAGATTTTCAGGGGCCTGTTGGACTTCAGTGTTATGGTGTTCCGGGCGACAAGCGAAAGAACCTGATCGATTCTATGGCTGCTTGGAAAAAAATTCTCACAGAGCTTTGAAATGTCTCGCGAGATCCGCATGTGTCTGAGATCGTAGGGCAAAGTGCAGCACAGGTGGCAGCTGTAAATATCGAATCGAAAATGCAAACCGTTGTACTTTGCCAAGAACCCTTTTGGGGTTCTGCCCCGTTGCTGGGATCCTCACGGATGGGGTTCTCTGACTTGCCAGCGTTGTTGAATTAGCGTTCGCGAATCAAGGTAGGGCGTGCAGTACGAGCGATGATTGATTTTTCTGCGTTTTTCTCGTCACGGATCAATCGCGATGGGATAACAAAAAAATGCAAGACTGCAAACTGGTTTTGATCTACTTGGCCGACTCAAGAAGTTGCCGGTCTTGATTCTTTGTTTTGCGGACTTGCTGGATGGCGTGGATCACGAGTGATTCGAGTCCCCCCGTTTTTTCAGGGTGCGGACTGAAGCAAAGCACCCGGCCTTCACCGAATTTCCCTCGGGCGATTGCTGTGGTTCCTTTCATGACTCCCTTCGGGGCACCATTCTTGGCGATTTCAGTCTCGTAACTCGCGATCACTTCATAGTCCTCGATATCGTCACGATCAGCGGGCGCCAAAAGTGGCCCTTGGCTGTAGAGAATCGTCAGTTTTGGTTTGGATCGCTGGAATGCGAGTTGCCCAGCTTCGGTCAGTCCGATCTCAACATCACCCCGGCCACGCGCCCAATGTTTTCGATCGATGACTTTGGCGTCCAGTACATGCAGGGACCAGTCGTAATCTGCCGAGGCCAGGTACGCACCAGCGCAGATACCGATGTAGCCTCCCCCGGCAGCGATGTAGTCGCGGATTTCTTCGCGACCCTCCGCTCCAAGATGCTTGCCCTGTCCGCTGCCGCTGCCTCCAGGTTGGATCAGGACATCGTAGCGGTCCAAAATTCCTTCGCGAATATCCTCAGCTTTCAATTGGTCGACTTTGAGGTCTGAGGACACCGCTAGTGCTTTAAGCAGATCTTTCACACTCCGTCCAACGCCTTGGTCAACGTAAACGCCTACTCGCACCAATTCTTCTGAATCGGATAAGGGCAATTCAACTTGATTGGTCGCCTTACGCGGCAGGTATTCATTCGAAAAATTGAAGACTGCACTGGCGATTCGTTTGGCAGTTCGTTCGACCTCGTCTGCGTTTCGAAAGCTTCTTCCCAATTCAAGTTGGATCGCATCGATTGTTCCACCGCGGCCACTGCCATAAGTAACAACGGTAAAGCCACCGTCGTAGCGGTCGTGTTCTCGGTCAGTGTCATCCACTGCAGGAATGACTCTGAAGTCCTGCTGCGCGAGCTGTCCAAACAGACTTGTTTTTCCTCTCAGAGCTTCGTCGCCAAACCGACTGAGTAGGTGTTTTGTCGTCAATCCGTTTTGCGTCCCCCTGAAAATCGCCTTTGGATCAGCAGCTTGGCCGTGAATGTCCAATAGTAGTCCGTGACCCCAGCGTTCTGTAACCTCACGCCTCGCATTGGCGATAGCGTTGTGATACCGGTCGTAAACTTTTTCCGCCGGTGTGACTTCGTAGGCAAGATCTGGAGGACGATTGGCATCGACATACCGACGGTGGAAATGTGCAACCACGAGATAGGGACGCTTACCGAATCTCTGTTCGATCGCATCCGCTAATTTCACACCGAGGCGTGCGGTGCCAGCGTCGGAGAGTGAGCTGAATTTTTGAACGCCCTCGCCCTGTCGACGGGGAACATCGGGGATGGAACTAGCTCCTCCATGTGGAGCCGTCAAAATAATAGGCAGATCGCCACGCTCGATGGTGACGAACGGCGTGGGGCTGATCGAATTCTCCGCTTCTTCTGCGGCGTTTGCTTGCCAAGTCAAGCCAGCAAAAAGAAAGCTTACGAGAAGTGTGAGTTGGGGTTTGGTTTTCATATTCGCTTAGGGAGTTGAGCGACAAGAAACGACTGGTCGTCGTTAGCATGGCTGAATAACAATCAACGCCAATTTGTCAAACGTGCTGGATAGCGGCAAAAAAGAAACTGGGGCGGAACCGGCTCCTTTGTGCGGAGAATCTACCAAGACTTCGTTGTAACAGATGATTCACGTTCAAACCGCTGAAATCCAGGTTTCTCCCCCGTGCATGCCAGCTTTTAGGAATCAAGAGGTCTGGAGAGTTTTCCTGGGCCATTGAATGTCATGTGGAGCGGCGAACGCGATGTGTCCGCTTGGTCGCTCGGGACACCGTTTTTACTTTCGGATTTAGATAGGGTGGCATGCAACCTTCAGGAGCAGGCGGAATTCATCCCAATTCGCCCGACAAACAGAGGGGCTTCGCTTGAGCTTGACCCACTCGAAATCAACGACTGAGCGGATTGCCGCTAGCTGCCGATGCTCTTCGTGAACGCCTGATTTCGCTTTTCCGGAATTCCTCACTTCGCTCCCCGAGTCGGCCTGCTCGGGGGAATCGCGGGTGTCAAGAATCCTTTTCCGATAAAGCAGTGACTGATAATGCTTGTTCTCTCGTCGGAGATTCAGTTGCTACGGTAAATTGGATGTTGTTGTTGTTGTTGTCAGTGGATTGCTGATTGCGACCGTCGATTGCGAAATGCCTCTCTCACTAGTCAGGCATTCTGGTAGTCTGAGGTAAATCGTGTGAGTGAATTAGATTCATGATGTGCTTGCAGGGAATTCTGCGATGCTTTTTTGTCGAATGGTGCGTTTAACTTGTGTTTGAATTCAACCAATCTCTAGTTGGTTGATTCATCATGAACAAGGTTTCCGCGTTTTGAATTCACCAACGATGGTGTCGCAGCGTTTTAATCGCAATCCCGGGCAGTCTTTCGGACGATTTCGCTACTTACTGGTTCTGGCTACTTCGTTGCCTGCAACTTAATGCTCGCTTAATGCCGCGGAGTCGTAGGATAATGGATGAAACATCACTGAGCCTACTTCACTAGATAAGGGAGTCGCCGGAGCAGGAAGCCTGGGATCGGTTGCAACATATCTACGAACCGCTGATCCGAAAGTGGTTGACGCGTTGCGACCTTCAGGCGAGTGATGCGGACGATGTTGCCCAGGAAGTGCTGCTTGCTTTGTCAAATAATATTGGCTCGTTTGACCACCATGGACGTTCGGGGCTTTCCGCGCTTGGTTAAAAGGAATTCTCGTTAATCGTGTTCGCAAATTTTGGTACGCGCGAGATCGTGGACCGGTTGCTGAGGGGGGCTCCGATATGCACCGACGGATTGCGGAGCTTGACGATCCAGCGAGTCAGATGAGTTTGATTTGGAACGAAGAACATGATCGGTACGTGCTCAACGAGTTACTGCAAATTGCGGAGTTACAGTTCCAGCCAACGGCCCGGGCGGCATTTCAAATGACGACCATCCAAAGGATTCAGCCAAAACTGGTTTCAGAAAAACTGGGACTTTCTGTCAATGCGGTTCTGATTTCTAAGTCTCGTGTTCTCATGAGGTTACGCCAAGACGCAAAGGGACTGGTGGAGTCTTCTTCGAGAGATTTTTGAAATTACTGAAAGGTTGAGTGGTCTGTGCGTCTTTGTTCGTGACGAAACCCGCGGCCCTGCCGCGTCGGGGATAAAAGAAACCTGGAGCACGATCATACAGAAACCAACAGGATTGCTGGGGACAGCGATAGATTGCTGGGGACAGCGATATAGATTGCTGGGGACAGCGATAGATGGAGATGTTGCTGGGGACAGCGATAGATTGCTGGGGACAGCGATTGGGTTGCTGGGGACAGCGATTGATTTGCTCGCAAAAGATTGCTGGGGACAGCGATAGATGATTGCTGGGGACAGCGATTGATTTGCTCGCAAACGTTGCTGGGGAAAGTTGCTGGGGACAGCGATAGATTGCTGGGGACAGCGATTGGGTTGCTGGGGACAGCGATTGATTTGCTCGCAAAAGTGACTGGAGGTAAAAGCAGAGGTGCAAGTGGGGAATGCGATTGGGATTCGTGTAAACAACCTCATGGCACTCGCGTCAATTTGCCAGAAGACTACTTTGTTTGCCGAACCAAGCGGGGCGCGATTGCGGAACGATACCTCTGCCGTAGCAGCTTCGCTCGGCTTTTTGACCCCGTTTGCTTCTGAGGCAATTAGGTGGATTACCACAATCGTTTTGCTTGACAGTTTTTCGATCTGCGATACATTCGAAATTCGTTAGGGCAATTTCTTTTGTTTGCGATTCCAAGGGGCACTCGGATGGCAAGACAAGCAAGGGGCGAGGTCGTCGATCCCGCCAAAACCCAAATCTTTCACTGCATGCACCGTTGCGTTCGGGGTGCGATTCTCTGCGGTAACAATCCTGATTCGGGAAAGTGTTACGAACACCGACGCGAGTGGATACGCCAGCGACTGGAGTTTCTCGCGTCGGTCTTTGGGATCGATTGCCTGACCTATTCAGTGATGAGCAATCACCTTCACGTGGTGCTGCGGAGTCGGCCCGATGTGGTCGCCACTTGGTCCGATCGCGAGGTCGCTGAGAGATGGCTGAAACTCTTTCCCAAACGAAGACGAAGAGATCAGCCAAATGAACCGACTGAATCCGATATCAATACGATCCTTGGTCAGCCCGATTTAGTTGCCGACTTTCGTCATCGGCTCAGTGACATCAGTTGGTGGATGCGTTGTACAGCAGAGAATATCGCTCGGCTTAGTAATCGCGAAGATGGATGTTCGGGGCATTTCTGGGAGAGCCGCTTCAAGGCTCAGGCGTTATTGGACGAAGCGGGGCTTCTGGCCTGTGCTGCCTACGTCGATCTGAATCCGATTCGCGCGGCAATTGCCGCGACTCCCGAAACAAGCGAGTTCACGGGGGTAAAAGACCGCATTGATGACCTGCGGCAGCAAGGTGAATCTGCAAACATCAGTGACCACCAGTGGGAACGGAAGCGTCGTCGTTCCCAAAGCGGCTGGATGAGTCCGATTGAGATCAATGAAGCGAAAGATCCGCTTGGCCCGGACCCAAGTTCTGATCAAAGGCGAGCTAGTTTGAAAGGATTCTTGTCAATTTCTTTGCGAGCTTACTTGGGGTTGATCGATTGGACGGGCCGTCAGATCCATCGAGGGAAAGTGGGAACGATACCGGAGCATTTGGCACCGATCCTGGCTCGAATCGGGCTGGCTCCATCGGCTTGGTGTGCGTTGATCGAGAAGTTTGACAGGAAGTTCAAGCGAGCGGTCGGCAGCCGTGCGAATCTCAAACGGGAGGCGACGCGTATCGGCAAGCAGTGGCTCCAATCGTCCCGTGATGTGGAGCTGCTCACCGGCAAGACCTGATCACGGGTCAGCCCTAGCACCTGTCATGATTCTCAACTGTCTGAACGTCCGCGCATGAGGCCAACGCTCTGGCGAGAACCGATCAATCCGCGTTTGAGAGGCCGAGAATTTAGCTCCAAGGTCTCCCATAATGCCGGCGAAATGGTTTCAGATCGACAGAAATCAAATCAACAGGGTTAACTATTCATGCAATCAATCGCTGTCCCCATTTTTATCGCTGTCCCCTGATCCCCTGTCTGCTCAAGCAATCAATCGCTGTCCCCATTTTTCTTATCGCTGTCCCCATTTTTCTTTCTTTACTTGTGTTTGCTGTGCTTTGCGCGCCTCGCTTGCAGTGGGATTGTTCCTCAATATGCTGCCGCGCTGGTTGGTTTCCAAAGAGCTACTCTGACTACTGAATATGCCATGACAACTGCGAAGACTTCGATCTTCTCCGAAATGGGTACACCAACTCATGTTGAAAAAGTGGTCAAGGTGCGGCCGGGCTGGGTACCGTTATTTGCTTGCCTGGGAATGGTGCTTTTGGCAACCCCCGTGATCGTCCTTGGGGCTACAACGGGAGGATGGGGAGGGTTCTTAATCTTTCTTGGTATCGTGGCGATTTTGGTCGGGTTGCTCGGCCTTTGTGGTCTGCTGGCAATCCAACCTAATTCGGCGCGTGTGCTGTTGCTGTTCGGAGACTACCGCGGCACAGTTAAAGATTCCGGCTTCTTTTGGGTGAACCCCTTTTATTCCAAAAAGAAGGTGAGCCTGCGAGTTCGCAACTTTGAGACGGGATCACGGACGACGCCCGAAAAGAAGCATCAGGGGGTCGTGACACAAGAACGATCGCGAAGCGCAAGCAAGCCGTCCAAAGTGAATGATCGGGATGGTAACCCTATCGAGATCTCTGCCGTTGTGGTTTGGAAAGTAATCGATACGGCCGAAGCACTATTTGAAGTCGATGACTTTGAGCACTTTGTCGAAGTGCAAAGCGAAGCTGCTCTGAGAGGTCTTGCTACCCGCTATCCCTATGATATTAAAAACGATGAAGATGTTTCGCTGCGTGGAAACACCGAAGAGATTTGTGATCAGCTGCGCGATGACATTAAAGAGCGATTGGAGAAAGCAGGCGTTGATGTTCTCGAGGCCCGTATTAGCCATCTCGCCTATGCCCCGGAAATCGCTGCGGCAATGCTGCAGCGGCAACAAGCTGGAGCAGTCGTCGCGGCGCGAACCAAGATCGTCGATGGCGCTGTCGGTATGGTCGATATGGCGTTAGAGCATCTCAAACGGGATAACATCGTTGAACTGACCGACGAGCAACGAGCAACGCTCGTGTCAAACTTATTGGTCGTTCTGTGTAGTGATCGACACACGCAACCTGTCGTCCAAGCCGGTTCCTAAAGCGAAATCTGGCATGCCAATCGGTTGTGATGACATAAGCCGCTTCATCGCATCGTGGCGAAAAATTTCATTGATGAGATCGCAGTTGCTGCAGTTTCTTGTGAGGTCCACTCGCAAGAAACCGCCCAGGAGAATGATGAGGTCGGCAAATGCAGCTCTCATTCATTAAAAAAATGGGAACCTGCTCAACTTCATTCGGTACACTCATGAACGAAACGAGCGTGCAGTCAGCACACGCCAGCAATTTCCGCAGGCGGAATTACCCCAGCAACCGGCCGCTTTTGTGTGGGTATTCTTGATCTGCTTACTCGATCTTTCCAAGCGGTCGTAGTTGCCGAGAAGATCAAGCAGCCACTACCACTAGGGAGCTGTTCATTTCAGCAGCTCGGTTACCTCTCGCCCGTGGGGTGACCTATTTCTCACCATCAGCGATTGGTCCTGACGAATCGAACCCCGGTAAATCCTCGAATGTGATGTCGGGTTTTTGAGCATTCGAAGACGTTCGAGTGAACGTTTCGCCCGGCTTCCCAACTTGTTCAATGAATCCGCAATTACGCAGGAAAAATGCGTCTGAGTTTGCACCACCTGCAAAGTCAAGTCGATGTCGCCCGCCCCCCGTCGCATCGACGGAGAAGCGTGCACGCACACATTCGTGCCAGTCCCCATCCGTGTCGACCACCCACACATTCCCATACTGCGCGCCTCGCTCTAGATAGCCAAGCGATGGCGAGAAGCTTTCTAGGAAGGCATGAAAACCTCTCAAGTTTGTCTCGGTCTTCGGCCGCTGGAAGCTGGCGATCAACCGCCATTCATCGGCACCCTTATCACCAAACCAGGAGGTATAGGTGGTGCTGCTATCCCCGTTGGGAACAACTTTGGTCAGGAATCGATAGGTTTTTCCGGCTGCCCACGGGTAAACAAGATAACTCTGCCCACCGGATCCTTCATTGCCGAATTTTCCAACATGAACGTCAGGCCCTTTGGCCAACTCGATGATACGCTGGTCCTTGGGTATGTCGTTCGGGTTGTCTGTTCGAAACGGACTCCACACAGAAAACAGCACACGCCGTTCGTTGGGATTGTTGACTTGTATTCCGAAATATCCCTCTGAAAAACCGTTTGCCATGTAGTACGATCCGATCGGGTCGGAGCCCGGCGGAACGGTGATTTCACTGTATGCGTATCGGATGTTCTTACCGCGTGGAACCTCATAGCGAAGATGAACCGATGGTCCCCTGCGGCCCCAGTAGAACATGTTGCCGTTATTCGTTTTGACGAAATCGACACTCAATCCTTCGGTCTCCGAAGCAACCTTGAGTTCACTGATTGCCAGCCGGTTTTTTGATTCGAGCGTATTGCATTTCAAGTTGACACGCACGTAACCAGGTTGCTGAACCATGATCTCGCCAATGCTACAGGTCGCCGAGTTCTTGTTTTTAATCGCTGTTCGAAACGTCTGATCATTAACGGATGTCAGCAGCGTTGCATCCGCTTGTTGATTTTCGCTCACATTGAGTTGAGCGACGATTGCCAAGTCCAATTTGGCGGGACGGTCAACGTGGAAAAAGAGCGAGAATTGGTCGTTCGCTTCGGCCAAAACAATCGTGCCATTGCGTTGAATATCTCGACCGCCACTTGCTGGCTCCGTGCGATACGCATTTCCGGCGACTGCAATCGTCCAATCCGCCGCGTTCAGTGACGTTGGCACAATCGGTGACGCGCAAAACGAGATTAAAAGTAGCAGAGAAAGAGAGCGTTGCATGTTCTTTGTGGTGTCAGGGGAGCTCAGGTAGGATTTATATCGCGGCGTTTGGAATGAGGGTTCGCAGCGGTTTTGCGTTAAGGTTCCGTCACTGGTCTCAGCATTCTATTCCACTTGTCTTGCTCGTGGCTGCGAAAGGTTCGTACATCGCTTTTTAATATCTAAGCAAATCGATTACTTTGGTTTGTCACCAGAAAGCAGTCACCAGTAGGCAAGTGTTGAGGGGGCCCGTAATAATCCAGCGGGTTCTTGCGGGCAGTGTTGTCGATGCCCACCACCGATTGCCGTGCCTCATGCGGTGACGCCATTGAATGGATTGGATCGCTTTAGAATTACTCGCTTTGACGTCGCTAGTTCGTTGGTAAACGCTGCAGCCTGATGACGGGGTATCGCATGAAGGGTGATTCGTTGTGCTCGGAACGCTGATAGAGGAACATTAGCTGAGTTCGCTGGTCAGCGGCAAATGATGCATCTTCCCGCTTGCGTTGTTCAAAATCTCGCCTGAGTTTTTCGTCCGTGGCCAGCATCTTCTCAGCCGTCTCCTCGAAGATGTAAGGCGAGAAATACTCCTTGCGCTGCAGCACGGTGTCAAAGAAGTTCCATCGAAACAATGAATCCATCGCTGCAGGCTCGAGGGTCTCGACGACATAGCGAGCGCGATCTTGGTGGATCGGGATGATCAGGTCGCCAGCCTTTGCTGAATACTCTTCGGAGAGGCTCGTCACTTCCACTGTGTCGTGCAAGTAGTGGCCTTCGTATGGGGTTCCGCGAGACTCAACCTTTTCGATCTGGTAGACCTCTGCTGGTATCTCTTGGTCATTTTTAACGGTAAACATTTCGACGCGATTGAGTTTCATCAATTCAATCACGGCATGCCATTGTCGTGGGATGAGATAGCCTGCAGGCAGTTCCACGCTTTGACTGACTTCGTAGCGATTGAAATATGGGATTGCTCGCGTGAATGGTTTGTTGCGGTCATAAATGAGGCGTTTGCCGGGCGTGATCTTGCTGTCGATGTAGCTTGATTCAAAGCCGTTGAACTCCAAGCGAGCTGGATTGTTGGAGTCGACATTCCATGCGATTGCAGCACGTTTTTGCTGGTGGTAGTTGTCTCGATCTTGACGACGCAGTGCCTGGATTTTCGCTCCCTCGGCGGCGAGTAATTCAATGGAATGATCCAAGAATGCTCGCGTTGCTTTTACCCGTTGCGGGTAGGGTTTCAGCATATGCGTTTCGGTCATGAATCCGATGGTCTGGAAGAGTGCAACGAATCCTGTCGAATATCTCGGTGTCTCCAGGAACTGCGGGAAACCATATTCCGGTGGCTTGCCACTCGAGTTGACGTAGGGAATTGTGTGAAAGCCTGCCTGCTTCAACTTGCCAAAGATCGCGGGTTCGAATGATTCACGCAGGTAGACGCCAAGTTCAAGGCCGAGTTTATCGCTCTGGCTCTGGGAAGTCGTCATGACGTGTTGATAATCCGCACCATTACTGACGTGGGTATCAATCATTAGATCGGGGTCAAGCAGGTGGAATATTTGCGCGAAGCTGCGTGCGTTAAGCGTGTCGCACTTGATGAAATCACGGTTCAAATCAAAGTTTCTGGCATTGCCGCGAAACCCATATTCACGTGGTCCATTCTGATTGGCACGCGACGACGTATTTCGATTCAACGCGCCGCCGATATTGTAAATCGGAACTACAGCGACAATCACCTCGTCTAATAAGTGGGCATATTTTGTATCGTCAAAAGCTAGGTCACGCGTGAACGCCATCGAAGCATCGATCCCATCGGGTTCTCCGGGGTGAATTGCATTCAGGATCAACAAGACTGGCCTTGGGTCATCAATGACTTTGCTGACCTCTAATTCTTTATCGCTGGAGATTAGCACTAAGTGCAGAGGTCTGCCGCTGTCCGTTTTGCCCATTTCGGTGAATGTGATACGGTCGCTTGCATTCGCGATCGCTTCGTAAAATTGGATCGCCGATTGGTAATCTGCGCTATGCCAGCCGTCACCCTTTTCAAAAGGTGTTATGTATTGTTCTCGCCATTGCTGTGCATTGGACTTGGTGAAGCCAAATAGCGCCAAGATGGCGATGAAGGCAATGCACCGGCAGTTCTTGTGCGATTTGGTTCCAAAGGGTGTCACGAGATTCATCAGCGAAGTTTATTTTGCGTGAGGGAAGTCTTGACGTGCGCTCATCCAAGAGTGCAAACGCAAGGCGGGTGTTTGTTGGCGATTGCGGTAATTGCCGGTGACGCTTCGCAGCCGATTAAGGGATTGGCGTGCGTTCTGCGCGTGGAATGTCCCGTTTCTTCAATTGAGTAGTGTTGGTTGAGCTTGGCCCGGCCGCATTCCAAAATCGCCACCCGGTCCGCTCGCACAGTGTATCGTCGAGAGATCGTGGGAGCGAACGGGCCATGATGCATGGGGGGGGAATGCGATGCAATGGATGTCTTTAGAACCCATCATCTGGTGGTTCCTTTCCTTTGCTTTCAGTTGTGTTTGGCTTCTGTGTTGTTGATGCCAGCTTTCCCTTCTGTTGATCACGACAAGGCTGGGGGCGATGGCAGAACTGTGTTTCGGTGTCCTTGGCGAAGAGCGTGATAAGGAATCGGATGCGTTACCGGGTTCGGTGCCTCGGTGGCGGTTGTTGTTGCCACTGGCCGGACTCTCATTTTTGGGTTCACGCGTTGTTCAAACGAATATACGAAGCGAAAGGACCAGACTTATGGACCAGACTTATGGACCAGTCTTATGGACCAGGCAATTGAGAGTGAGCATGAACAAGCGTGTGATCAAGGCGTGTGATTGTTGCGTGGCGGTTGTGTTAGTTAGGCCTTCAGTCGGGTGAATGATGGGCTGCCGATGGATGCGTCTTGGGTGAACCAATTCGACTGCCGTATTCCGTTTTGCAACTGGCTGAACGCTTGCGTGATTGTCAGCGGGCGAAACTTCGCTCAAGTCTTGGTAGGCGTTATCAGTTAGCTGTGGATTTGGGTGGCGATTGGCCGGTTTAGGCTGGCCCAGCCACCAGGGATGGACGGTATCGAATTGTTTCGGTGATGCGAAACCAGTCTCGCGAGCCATCTGCTTGCGCGAGAAGGCGTGACGTTGCCTGAAGAGATGTGATCTCACATTGACCTTTTTGAAACGGTGATGCGGAGGTTGGTGTCACAAAAATGCAGCAATTTTTTTTGGGTTTGCCAGGAAGCTGACCATGAGGGTTTCTCGTTTGCTGTCTGCCAGTGTTTCAAGGGTGGGCGTTGGGATAGACTGTTGCAAATCCGGTGGATACCCCCTTTCGATGGAGACTTGAAATGAAGCGTCGAATTCGTTGTGTAAGCGCGGTGGTGGTTTGCTGCGTGATTGCGTTGCCATGTTTGGCTGACGATTTGAATTGGCCTCAGTGGCGTGGCCCGGAAGGATCTGGCAAGACTTCGGCGAAAGATGCTGTGACTGAGTGGGGTCCAGAGCAAAATGTGAAATGGCGGATCGATCTGCCGGAGGCGGGCAACTCGACTCCGGTTGTCTGGGGCGATCAGATTTTCCTGACGCAGCCCCTTTCCGAATCAAAGCAGCGAGCAATGCTTTGCTTCAGTCGAAGAACGGGCCAGGAATTGTGGCGGCGGGGAGTCGAGTATGCTGCGAAGGAGCCGACACATAAGACAAATCCTTATTGTTCGGCATCAGCTGTTACCGACGGACAACGCGTGATCGCTTGGTTCGGGTCTGCGGGGTTGGTCTGTTGGGATTTAGACGGAAACGAATTGTGGCGGCGTGACCTCGGCAGGCAGAATCATATGTGGGGTTACGGCGCGTCTCCGATTCTGCATCGCGACCTTTGCATCTTGAGCTTCGGTCCGGGGGATCGTGAATTTTTAATTGCCGTCGACAAAGTCAGTGGTGAAACCCGTTGGCAGGTTGATTCGCTAGACGATGCTGCAGAGCGAAAACTGAGTGGCCCTGAAAACGACGGAAACGCGAACGATTTCTCCAGTACCAAGGAACGGACTGGAAGGCTGCGCGGATCTTGGACCACGCCGATTTTGGTCAACCTGGCTGGACAAGATGAGTTGGTGGTTGCATTGCCGCGTCGCTTGAGTGCTTTCGATCCAATGTCAGGTGAGCGGCTTTGGACTTGTGGTGGTGGCGCGCCATTGGCTTATGCATCGTTGATGGAAGCGGATGGTGTAATCGTCGCGCTGGGGGGATATTTTGGCGCTTCCATGGCGGTGAAAGCTGGTGGTCGTGGTGACGTGACCGAGACCCATCGGTTGTGGCACAAGCCGAAAGATGGTGGTTGGTTGGGCACTGGTGTTACGCACGAGGGTGATCTTTATATTTGCGACATGGGCGGCGTGATCCACTGCATCGACGTTGAAACAGGCGACTCGCAATGGAAAGCCCGTGGCGATGGCGGAGGAACTTGGTCCAGTATCACGCAGGTCGGTAACGGGCTGATGTACCTGCTGACTAAATCTGGGACGACGACCGTGTTTCGCCCAGACAGCAGCGAGTTGAAGCGAATTGCCAAGAATGTGCTCGATGAGTCGACGAATGCCTCCGTTGTCGTTGCAGGCAGCGATGTCCTGATTCGCACTGACCAGTCGCTCTGGTGCTTTAGCTTTCCGACCAAGAGCCAGTAGCAGCATCGATCGAGTCAACCTTACCTGGTGACAGGTTTGTCGAGCAGACGAATTGCCGGATCGTCATCGATCGAGCACGGTGACACCGTTCTAGCTAATGATCTCTCGAATGACCTGTCCGTCGTCGGTCGGCCCGATGAGACGTTGGTTCAGCCCCTGGTAGGAAAAGCTAAAGCGTTGTGGGTCGATCCCGATTTGATTCAAAATCGTCGCCTGCAGATCGCGGATGCTCACTGGGTTCTCGGTTGGGTAGTACCCGATATCGTCTGTTTGTCCGTACGCACCTGGTTTGATGCCGCCGCCTGCCATCCACATCGTAAAGGCGTGAGGGTGATGGTCGCGGCCGATGAAGCCTTTCTTTAATTCGTTGCGGACGTTGTTTTGCATCATTGGTGTTCGTCCAAATTCACCACCCCAGACGACCAATGTTTGATCGAGCAATCCTCGCTGTTTCAGATCCGCCAGCAATCCTGAAACCGCTTGATCGATTTGGCGACATTTGATTGGCAAGGTATCGTCAATCGATTCTCCCAGAGACGAACCGTGATGGTCCCACCCCCAATCGTAAAGTTGGACAAAGCGAACACCGTTTTCAACAAGGCGTCTCGCAAGCAGACAATTGTTCGCAAAGGTTGGGTCATCACCTTTGTAAAGTCGCCGCGGGTCGGCCGCTGACTCAGCCTCGGAAACGTGGCCTGGTTTGGCGCCATACAGTTTCAAAATGTGTTCAGGCTCCTTGCTGATGTCCATCACCTCCGGGACGGAGACCTGCATGCGATACGCCAATTCGTACTGAGCGATCCGGGTCATCGTTTCCGGATCACCGACATTTTGATGTTGATAGCGATTCAAGTCGCCGATCGCATCCAGCG